>JAXJVE010000475.1:0-19979 GCA_036308705.1 Acutalibacteraceae bacterium | reverse complement strand
GTTTCAATATCAAAGAAGGTTGAAAGAACGCCGTCATAAAGAACTTCGGGCTTTGTAAATCTGACTCTGTCATTGAAAACATCGCCGATAATTGTTGAACCGTCGAGGCAGGGAACAATATAAAGAACCTTTGCAAGGCAATCCATAATATCGGGGTGATATTCAAAAAGTGCGTTTGCAAGCGATCCTCCCTGGCTGATGGGAGAAATGATAACCTTATCGTGGCCTGTCTGCTCCATAACCATATGGATATAATCATAAAGTTCATCAGCCATATCAATATGATTGCCGAATGAATTGTATGAGAAATAATAAAGGTGGTCTTCAGGGAAGCAGCTTTCATATATATCGAGGGGAACGTGGTGATAGGGAGCTTCCTTCTCTTCTGCGGTACAGTCTGCAAGAGAATACGGATATTTTTCCACAAAAACATTATCCGAAGGCTGAGCATTGTTATCGCACGCATTAATGCCGAATATATTCTCAATAATTTTTGCAACCGCATCAGAGAATCCCATATCTTTCTGAGTTACAACCGATGCAAGAAGAGGGAAAATTGCTGTTTTTATAATCGAACCGATATCCATAACACCGGGGAAAACAGCAGTCTTTTTTCCGTCTGAATTGAGAACAAACTCACCGTTATCATCAAGAAGCCATACATTTGACTGACCGAGACCGGGAATTATGACTGTGGGGTAATATTCGCAGTCGCCGTTATTGCACTCTACGGTAGGAACAAATGCCGATGCACTTATTGAAAACATTGAGAAAATCATCGTTAAACAAAGTAAAACCGAAATAACTTTCTTCATTTGCTTTACCTCCTGAATTCTATAAAGGTGAACGGAAAAATCCGTTCACCTTTAGTCATAAAATATTAACCGAAAATTTTACCTGCAAGGTTGCGAACGGGTGAAAGTACCCAGTCAACAACGCTGCCGCCGCCGATTGTATCAACAAGGAACTTGCTTGTTCCTTCAAGAGCATCCTCAAGGAAGATATCCATATCTGAAGGCTCTTCGGGGTATGTATAGAGGTCATACTTTGCAAGGATTGCATTGAGTCTGTCCTCAGCTGCCTTTACTTTTTCAACATCAACAACAGATGCATTGATAACTGCTTCGCCCTGAGCGATTGCTGCTTCAAGTTCTTCTCTGTCGCCTTCTGCAAGCACGATTTCGCCTTTATCTGCCTTTTCGATAAGACCCTTTGCATCAGGAATTCTCCAACGGCGGATGTACTTTGTGTTGCATGAATAGTTGAACTGAGGATGATTTACGGGGTCATCATTAACGTTTTCAACTTCGTTCATAAGGATTGACTTAACGAGGTTAAGAACTGCATCGTTGTTACCAACTTCGTGATGCTGATCAAGGAAGATCCATGTATTTTCGGGAAGAACTGCAGTTGAAGTGTCAACCATATTATCTTCTGAAATGTGCTTATGATCGGGGTTTGTGCACTTCTTCTCTCTTGTGTATTCAACATCAGCAAGAGTCTTTGTGCCGGGTGCACCTGTTGCACCGATTGTTGTTGATTCAAGGTTGATGATACCGTCTGAGTTATAATCCGAAGCGGATGCAACGATACCGAAGAATGTGTAATCCTGCTCACCGAAGTCAAGGTTTGCAGCAGCGATTGTGTTAACTTCAACGCCGTCTGCAACTGCAGCGAGAATGTTATCTTCAAGGTTGAGTCTTGCCTGCTGGAAGCGGTCTGTCTTTGCCTTGAGAACGGGCTTGTCAGCAAGATATCTTGCTGCAAGAGCATCGTATCTGTATGAAGGAATCATTGCCCAGATCTGGGGACAATTGCCCATCATTTTATCAATTATTGCACTGACTGCACCTGTAAGAATCGCATTAACGCCCGAACGGGGGATAATGTGAAGCACGATGTTGATGAGGTAGCCGAGAGCAACGTCATCGCCGAGGATGGGGGGAATGAATTCGTGATAGAGGAATTCATCCTCAAGGTTCCATTTTCTGTCGAGCATATCAGCAACGATATCTGTACCGTTAAGGCAAGCAACAACGTTGATAATCTGGTCGATATCTTCGTGACCGTATGCGTCAAGATATGCAGTAAGGATTGTACCGCCGAGGCTGACAGGGAGAAGAGTAACCTTATCGTGGCCTGTCTGCTCCTTAACCATATCAATATATGCATCAAGCTCGTCAGCTGACTTCATGGGGTCGCCTACAAGGTTGAATGTATAAAGATAGATGTGGTCGCCGCCGTAAACAGCTTCAACATTCTGAAGGGGAATCATTGTGTAGAGCCAGTCTTTATCGTCTTCGTTCATTTCTGAAATGGGGTGATTCCATCTCTTTGTCTGAAGATTATTAACGTGGTTGCCTTCGTCGTCACATTCCTGTACCCAGAAAGCTGCACTTGCTGTTTTGTATGCAGCCTGCTCAAGGCCGATGTTATGCTGTAAAACGATTGTTGAAAGAAGGCTGCCTACGATTGCGGGAAGAGTACCCCAGAGCTTGCTCAGCTCAAGGATAAGCAATGTGCCGCCAACTTCGTTACCGTCTGCATCGAGATAAGGCTCGTTGTTTTCATCATAAAGATATGTGGGTGAATGGTTGATACCGGGAAGAATAACTACGGGTGATTTCTCGCAGTCTTCACCGCAGGTTGTTTTCTTTTCGGCAGCAAAACCGGTCATACCGATTGCACCGATTGAAAGCAACAGCGTTGAGCAAAGAATAAGTGAAATTATTCTTTTGAATGTTTTTTTCATTTTTCGCACTCTCCTTTTGGAATTATCCAAATATACACCTTATATTAACATATATTTTATATGATTTCAACAATATATTAAGAAAATTTCGAATAAAAATGTAAACTGATACAGTGTAACGGATTTTGCTTGACTGTAACGCTTTAAAAGTGATATTATAAAAAACGGTGATAAATTATGATTAAGAATATTATTTTTGATATGGGCGGTGTTCTGATTGACTACAATCCCGAAAAAGCACTGTATTCAATTTTTGCCAAAGAAACCGCCGATTTGCTTTTAAAAGAGATTTTCAGGAATCCCGTCTGGTCGGATAAAGACAGAGGAATCATCTTCCCCGACGACATAATGGCAATGAAAAAAGATGTTATTCCCGCTGATATATATAATAAGGTATACGGAATGGTTGAGAATTTTTATCCGTATATGCCGCCGTTTGAGAAGATGTATGATTTTATAAAACAGCTCAAAGATAACGGCTATGGAATTTATCTGCTCTCAAACGCATCATCAGATTTTCACGAAAGAAGAAGCGGTATACCCGCACTTTCGCTCTTTGACGGCGTTATAATTTCCGCAGACTATAAACTCCTCAAACCCGAAAAAGAAATATACGAGGCTCTTTACAGTGAATTTTCGCTCAGACCCGAAGAATGTTTCTTCATCGACGATGTTCAGGCAAATATCGACGGTGCAAGGGCAACGGGTATGGACGGTCACTGCTATTATCACGGCGATATTGAAATTCTTAAAACCGCACTCATTGAAAAAGGCATAAAAATATGAACTGTTACACAGAAATTGCAAAAAGAATACCCGAATTCATTTCTCTTGCAAATGCAATCCGCAAAACCCGTCTGCCCTGCGGCGTGACGGGGCTTTCGCATATCCACAAGTCGCATATCATCGCTTCGATGTGTATGTGCCTTATGAAAAAAGCCGTTGTCATCACTCCCGACGAAGCACAGGCAACAAAGCTCAGACAGGATATGGAAAGTTTCGGCGTCAATGCTCTGCTTTACCCTGCAAGGGATTTTTCGTTCCGTTCTCTTGAAACTGTTTCAAGAGAATACGAACACGCACGCCTTAAAGTGCTTGACAAAATGCTCTCGGGCGATTTTGATGCGGTTGTTCTTTCGGCAGAAGCGGCAACTCAGCTCACCGTCCCCCCTGCAATGCTGATGAACAGCAGTTTTTCGGTTGCGGTTGGCGAAGACCACGATATTGATGAGCTTCTGCTCAATCTTATCCGCTGCGGATATACACGAAGCGAACAGGTTGACGGCCCGGGTCAGTTTGCCCTCAGAGGCGGTATTCTTGACTTTTTCCCTCCCGATTCAAAGCAGCCCTGCCGAGTTGAATTCTGGGGTGACAGCGTTGACAGCATTGCGTTTTTTGACCCCGAAACCCAACGCAGAGAAGATATGGCGGAGGAAATACGCATAACCCCCGCAAGAGAAATTCTTTGCACAGACGAACTTCTCGCCGCACTTATCGAAAAACACATTGAAGAAAAGAAAATCAAAGGCGATGCCCTTAAATATCTCAACGAAGACCTTGACGGTATAAGAAGCGGTGTCCGTCTTTCATCCTTCGATAAATATATGCCTCTGATTTATCCTCAGAGTGCAAGCATCTTTGATTACGCAAAGGACTGTATGCTTTTTGTATGCGAAAGTTTTGCGGTCAAGGATAAATTCGATGCATCCTGTAAACTTATGAACGAAACTGTCAAGGGACTTTTTCAGGACGGTGTGCTTTGCAAAGGTCTTGATAAATACACCCTTCAGCTTTTCAATCTTTTTGATTATTATGAAAAATGCGGTGCGGTTTATCTTGATAACCTCCCCCGAGGCAGCTTTGATACTCCCGTTAAAGAGCTTATCACCTTTACTGCAAAACAGATTGCACCCTGGAACGGCACATTTTCAACCGTTCTTGACGATATTTCGGCTATACGCAACCGCCTCGGTCACTCCTGCGTAATTCTTGCGGGTACCGATAAAGCAGCAAAAACACTTGCCGAAGATTTGGAAAACGAAGGTATTCCCGCACTTTTCTGCCCCGTACCTCCCGCCGAAATTCCGCAAAAAACTGTTTGTGTTATGCCCGGCGGTCTTACTTACGGTATGGAATATCCTTCCGCTAAATTCACACTCATCACCTACAGAAGCCGTACCGTAACCAAAAACAAGGTTGTTTCAACCAAACGGGGCAAGAATGCATTCAATAATCTCGATGAACTTCACAGAGGCGAATATGTTGTTCACGCCACCCACGGTATCGGTATTTTTGAAGGAATTCAGACCCTTGAAGCTTCGGGCAACACCAAGGATTATATCAAAATCCGCTATGACAAGGGCGATAATCTTTATGTGCCCGTAACTCAGCTTGATCAGGTTTCAAAATATATCGGCCCCGCAAGCGACGAAAAACCGCTCAAGCTCAGTAAACTCGGCGGCAAAGACTGGCAGAAAACCCGTTCAAAAGTCAAGAGTGCCGTTAAAGATATGGCGAAAGAACTTATTGAACTTTATTCAAAGCGAATCAAGGTTCAGGGTCACGCTTTTTCGCCCGATATTGATATGCAGAACGATTTTGAACGCCGCTTTGAATTTGTTGAAACGGACGATCAGCTCCGCTGTATTCACGAAATCAAAAAGGATATGGAAAGAACATATCCTATGGACAGACTTCTCTGCGGCGACGTTGGTTTCGGCAAAACCGAAGTTGCTCTGCGTGCCGTTTTTAAATGTATTGCAGACGGCAAACAGTGTGCGATTATGGTACCCACAACCATACTTGCTCTTCAGCATTATCAGACCATTCTCAAGCGTTTTGAAGGTTTCCCGATTGAAGCGGGTATGCTTTCAAGATTCTGCACAAGAAAAGAAATTGAAAAAACAATAAACGGTCTTCGCAGAGGCTCGGTTGATGTTGTAGTCGGCACTCACAGAGTAATCTCAAAAGACGTTCAGTTCAGGGATCTTGGTCTTATCATCATCGACGAAGAGCAGCGTTTCGGCGTTGCACAAAAAGAAAAGCTCAAAACTCTTTTCCCCGCCGTTGATGTGCTCACCCTCACCGCAACCCCCATTCCCCGTACACTCAATATGGCAATGACGGGTATCAGGGATATGTCCGTGCTTGAAGAAGCTCCGCAGGACAGACTCCCCGTTCAGACCTATGTTATTGAACACAATATGCCCGTTCTTGTTCAGGCTATGGAGCAGGAACTCCGCAGAGGCGGTCAGGTATACTATTTATATAACCGTGTTGAAGATATCGAAAAAAAGGCGGCGGAAATCAAAGCAATGCTCCCCGATGCAAACATCGGTATCGGTCACGGCAAAATGAGTGAAGACGAGCTGAGCGAAGTATGGCGAAGGCTCCTTGAAGGCGAAATTGATATTCTTGTTTGTACAACGATTATCGAAACGGGCGTTGATGTGCCCAACGCAAACACGCTCATCATTGAAAATGCAGACAGAATGGGTCTTGCTCAGCTTCATCAGATACGAGGAAGAGTAGGCCGTTCATCACGAAGAGCAAGTGCGTATTTCACTTTCACAAGAGGTAAGCAGCTCAGCGAAATTGCAACACGAAGGCTCGATTCAATAAGAGAATTCACCGAATTCGGCTCAGGTTTTCATATTGCTATGCGTGACCTTGAACTCAGAGGTGCGGGCAACGTGCTCGGTGCATCTCAGCACGGTCATATGGAATCGGTAGGCTACGAGATGTATGTGAAACTTCTTGAACAGGCTATCAGCGAAGAAAAGGGCGAAGCCCCCAAAGAGCCTGAAAACGACTGCGTTATCGACCTGCCTATTGACGCACATATTCCCGATGAATATATCGAAAGTGTTCCGCAGAGGCTTCAGATTTACCGCAGAATTGCCGATATAAAAACAAACGAAGATTCTTCGGATGTTATCGATGAACTTTGCGACCGTTTCGGCGACCCGCCCGAAAGCGTTGAAGGTCTTATCAAAATCGCACTTCTCAGAGGTAAGGCGGCACGCCACGATGTATATGAAATCACCATGCAGGCAGACAGGCTCATTTTCAGAATCAATAAGCTTGATATGGAAAAAATCTCAAAATCCTCGGCTCATTTCAAGGGCAGATTTGTTGTGAGTGCGGGTGCGGGCAAACCCTTCATTGCAGTTAAAATGCTCAAGGGTGAAAACCGACTCAATCTTATTGAGCGTGTTCTCGATTATATGGATGAATAAAAAAAGGGTGGCTTCTGCCACCCTTGAATTTTTATTTTTCGGGAATTGTGAGGAACTGAACCGCCTCATCCTGATTGATAAGATCGCAAAGAATATCGGAAATTTCCTCTGCGGTTTCAACCATTCCGTTATCAAACCACATTCTGAAAACGCCGATTACGGCACTTACATAAAACTGCACCGCATATTTACCCGAGGCGCTCGCATTGACAACGGGGAAATAGTTGTTTATTCTGTCGCCAAGCATATCTGTAAGCATATGACCGAGGTCGGCATCAAAAACTGCTTTTATTACTTTTACATTCTCCTGAAAAAACTCAGCGATGTAATAAATCATACCGTGAAGAGTTGTTGCTGATTCTCCGCGAAGCTCTTTGAGAAGCTTTGACTCCTGCTCAACAAGATATTTTATAAGAATTTCGTCTTTATTTTTATAGTTGCGGTAATATGCCATTCTCGAAACGCCCGCAAGATTTGTTATATCGGTAATAGATATACTTGCGTAGCTTTTAACCTCCATAAGCCTGAGCAAAGCTGTGAGGATACATTCTTTGGTTAAAATATTTGTTTCGCTGACTCTTTCCATTACAAAAACCTCAAATCTGTAACACCGATGGAATTTTTTGTATTTTGTTAGTGATTTATTCATAAAATAGTGCTACAATGTGTACTGTTACAAGTGTAACATCCGTATAATTATTTGTCAAGGGGATTTTTAAATGCTCAAACTCAAAGGTATTGTTAAAGAATACCCTACGGGTGACTCCAAAGTTGTTGCCCTAAAGGGTGTTGATATTGAATTCCGTAAAAACGAGTTCGTTTCCATTCTCGGTCACTCGGGTTGCGGTAAAACAACTCTGCTCAACATTATAGGCGGCCTTGATCAGTATACTTCGGGCGACCTTATTATTGAAGGCAGATCAACAAAAGATTTTAAAAACAGCGATTGGGATGCTTACAGAAATCATTCCGTAGGTTTCGTTTTCCAGAACTATAACCTCATCCCCCATCAGAGCGTTCTTTCAAACGTTGAACTCGCTCTTACCCTTTCGGGTGTTTCAAAAACAGAGAGAAGAAAGCGTGCCGCAGAGGCTCTTGAAAAAGTTGGTCTCGGCGATCAGTTAAACAAAAAACCCAATCAGATGTCGGGCGGTCAGATGCAGAGAGTTGCCATTGCACGTGCTCTTGTTAACAACCCTGAAATTCTGCTTGCCGACGAGCCCACAGGTGCTCTCGACACCGAAACAAGCATTCAGATTATGGATCTTCTCAAAGAGATTTCAAAAGAAAAGCTTGTTGTTATGGTTACTCATAACCCCGAACTTGCAGATGAATATTCAACAAGAATCATCCGTCTTATCGACGGCAAAATCGTTGACGATTCAAACCCCTATTCATCAGAAGAAAAAACGGAGCAAAAAACAAAGGCTGAAAAGAAATCCGCATCAAAAGCATCAAAGAAAAAGCCTTCGATGTCCATTTTCACAGCTCTTTCGCTCTCACTCAACAACCTGATGACCAAAAAGGCAAGAACTTTCCTCACCTCTTTTGCAGGCAGTATCGGTATTATAGGTATCGCACTCATCCTTGCTCTTTCAAACGGTTTTCAGGCATATATTGATTCTGTTCAGCAGGAAGCTCTCACCTCATACCCCATTATGCTTGAAAGCACCGGTATGGATATGAACTCAATGATGAACAGTATGGCGGGCATTACCCCGGGTGAAATCACCCATCCGCTTGATAAGATTTATTCAAACACCATGGCATCAAGTATGATGGAATCATTCTCGTCGGAACTTAAGCCCAACAACCTCGCCGCATTCAAAAAATATATTGAATCAAGCCCTGTTTTCAATAACGAAGGCAAACCCGAAGATGAACAGCTTATAAGCTCTGTTCAGTATACTTACGGCGGCAAGCTCAACATTTTCTCGGCAGACACAGCAAACGGCATCAACAAAGTTTATCCCACCCCCGTTATTTCGCTTATGGAATCAATGATGGGTAACGTTGACCTCGGCGGCATGCAGATCGATCCCTCAATGATGTCAAGTATGACAAGAACCATGAACTCATGGATGGAGCTCATTGATAATCAGGATCTTCTCAACGAACAGTATGAACTTGTAACAGGTGCATGGCCTTCAAACTATAACGAAGTTGTTCTTATTGTTGATAAAAACAACGAAATCAGCGATATCGCATTCCAGGGTCTTGGCCTTATGACCGAAGAAGAGCTGATGAAAACTTTCACAGCAGGTCTTAACAACGAGGAATATGTTCCCGTTGCCCGTGAGGTTGAATACGAAGATATTCTTAACCTCAAATTCAGAGTTGTTCTTGAACCCGATTATTTCCAGTATAATGCCGAAACAAAAACCTGGGACGATATGAGAGGCGACGAAGCCTATGTCAGCTCTCTCATTCAGAACGGTGAAGAAATCAAGGTTGTAGGTATTATCAGACCTTCCGATGAATCTGTTATGGTTGCAACAACAGGTGCGGTTGGTTACACCTCAGAGCTCACCACCCACTTTATTCAGAAAACAAACGAATGTGAAATTGTTAAACAGCAGAAGGCTAACCCCAATATTGATGTTTTCACGGGAATTCCTTTTGTTAAAGAAGAAACAGTTACACCCGAAGCATCCGCTCCCGCAGCTTCAGACGTTTCACTCGACCCCGCAATCAACACGCCCTCTCTTGCAGAAGGCGTTTCACCCGATGCAAGTTCAATGAGCTTCAGCGGTAACGCACCCAAAGCAAGCTTCACCGCAACATCGGGCGGAATGATGGATTTCAGCCAGTTCCCCGAAGTTTCTGAAGAAGAAGTTTATGATATGATATCCAAAAACTTCAGCGGCGAAGAAGCAGAAAAAATGAACAGAGTTGTTGAACTTCTGCTCAAGAATATGCTTTCTATCAACGAACGCAACGAGCTTGCCGGCTACCTTGACGAACTTCTTGCAGGTCAGGAAATCGAAGGCGTAGGCAAGATAAGCGGCAGTCAGGCAGTTACCTTCCTCGGTATGATGAGCAAATCGGATAAACTCAAAATGCTCGGCGGAATTATGAGCGGTGAGATTGGCGAAATGGCACCTCCCGTTGAAGGCGAAACCTCCGATACCCCCGCAGAAGGCGATACTCCCGCAGAGGTTGAACCTGAGCCCGAGCCGGAACCCGAACCCCTTGCAAAGAGCTACGAAGAAGCCCTTCTGATTCTCGGTGCGGCAGATATTGATAACCCCAAATCAATCTATATTTATCCCAAAAACTTTGAAGCAAAAGATATCATCTCCGATGAAATCAAAAAGTATAACGAATCGGTTGAAAATGAAGAAGATAAAATCAATTATACCGACTACATCGGAATTCTTCTTTCATCAATCTCATCAATCATCAACATCATCTCCTGGGTTCTCAGTGCATTCGTTTCAATCTCGCTTATCGTTTCTTCAATTATGATAGGTATTATCACCTACATTTCAGTTCTTGAAAGAACAAAAGAAATCGGTATTCTCAGAGCAATCGGTGCATCGAAGAAGGATATTTCACGAGTATTCAACGCAGAAACGCTGATAATAGGATTTATATCCGGCGCATTGGGTATTCTGCTCACGCTTGTGCTTTCGCTTATAATCAACACACTTATTATTCCGAATGTCACATCGCTTCCCCTCAGTGCACAGCTTCCCGTTGTTGAAGCACTCATTCTGGTAGCTATCAGTATGGTTCTCACCGTTATCTCAGGTCTGTTCCCCGCAAAGATAGCATCAAGAAAAGACCCTGTAGAAGCCCTCAGATCAGAATAATTTTAAAAGCCGCCCGGTTGGGCGGCTTTCTTTTTTATTTTGTAATCGGGAGTTTAACGGTTGCCTTGAATAAATCTCCGTCTGTTTCAAGAATAAGCTTTCCGTTCTGAAGCTCACATAAATCTTTCGCTATCGAAAGACCGAGCCCGCTGCCCTCACCCGAGCGTGAAGCATCGCCTCTGACAAATCTTCGGGTAAGCTCTTCAGCCGAAACATCAAGCGGATTTTTTGAAATATTTTTGAATGTTATCGAAGCAAACTCCGTATTCTCCGAAACATCAACATAAACTCTTGTGCTTTCAAGGGCGTATTTTCTGATGTTGGAGAAAAGATTTTCGGCAATTCTCATTGTTTTTTGTGCATCCGCAATAACCATAACAGGCTTTTCGGGTACCCTGAGCACAACATCAATACCGATTTTTTTAAGCTCGTCTTCGTGCTCGCCAACAGTCTGTGCCGCAAATTCACAAAGATTGAGCTTGACGGCTCTTATTTCAACCGCACCCGAAGATGCCTTTGATGCCTCAACAAGGTCTTCGATGAGCTTTTTCATTTTATGCGATTTTTCATCAAGAACATCAACATATTTTTTTGCCGTTTCATCGTTGATTTCGCATTTTTTGAGCAAATCAACATAGTTCACAATCGAGGTAAGCGGAGTTTTGAGGTCGTGCGAAACATTGGTGATAAGCTCGGCTTTCATCTTCTGATCTTTTATCGCACTCTCAACCGCATTCTGAAGCCCGTCCTGAATACTGAGAATATCTTCGGCAAATCTTTTCATAAACGGCGGCATAAATTTTGTGTTGATTTTGATATCAACATTCCCTTTTCTCATATCTGAAGCTGCCGCCATAATTCTGTGAAGCGAGGCAACAACAAGCATCGCAAATGCAACCGCAACCGTATCGCCCGCAATACCGAGCAAGAGGAAAAACATTGCGGCAAATATAAACAAAGCATCCTCAGCAAATCCGCAACACATAAGGAAGCCCACAAAAACAGCATAGTAAAACGCCGTTGCAACAACAAACAATGCAATGATAACACAGGTGAGTACCTTGAATTTTGTGCCCTGACCCTTTGCATAATCGCAGGCAAAAATATATCCGAGCCTGTCAACGCCCTTTTTACTCAGCTTCCAGAGATTTTTGAAAATCCACTTTGCGGGTCTTAAAATGAGCGAATGTCTGCAGAAAGTTTTGTTTCTCAGATTTCTGAGCACGCTCATATTGAAGGTTACCCACACCCCGAAAAACACTGCAACAAGCAAACCGATAACAACATTCGAGAAACCGCTGATTGCATAGAAGAATGAAAATACAATTTCGTTTATGACTCTGTCACTTCCGAACAAATCAAACGGAAACAGTTCAAAAACTGTTATATATGCCGTTAACCAGCCTGTAATCAGCATTATAACAAAGCCTGAAACAAAGCTGATTTCAACGGGGATTTTATCAAAGAAATAAAGCTTTGTTCCGTCTGCAGTTTTACCTGTAACACAGAGAAGATAAACGCAGAGTGCACAGGCAATCGCCAAACATACGGCAGTCAGTACGAGATATGCGGTAAGCGGGCTGTTGCCGTAGCTTTCAAAAGATTTTTCAATGATAGTGAATGTATCGGCTTTGCCCGTATTGTTATATGAAAAGTATGCCGACGAAACATCGTCAAGAACGCTCATCCATTGGTTGGTCGGATTATCATAATCAAGCGTACTGTTGTATGAGCCGAAAATCCAATCGTGAAGCGAAGCATAGGTGCCCGTTACGTTGTTATTTTTATTGCCCGTTATCAGCTGATATTTGCCGTCTTTATAACTCTCAGCCCATTTTGATATGCCGATTTTTTCAAGAATAACCTCTTCGGCGTCGCCCGAAGCTACTCCGCAGTTTGTGAAAACATGATTGCTGTTTTTATAGAAAACGGCATAGTTTATACTGTTCACACCCGAAAGAATATTTGAAAAATAATCCTGAGTATTCCAACTGTAAATTTCCTCAATGGAAGCTATACGGTCGCTCTCAATCTTTGCAAGCATAAGCTCTTCTGTGGTTTCGCCGTAGTCCTTATGCCCGTCAACCATACAAATAGTATGAAGTGCATTTGAAATACCTTTTATATATTCGGGCAATCCGCCTCCGCCGGCTGGCGAATAATAAAGCAAACCTCCCTCAGACGGCTGAATTGACGGCTCTTCAACCATAGTCACCGTTTCGGTAACTTCTTCGGTTTCGCTGCGTACAAACATATAACCGTCAAATTCTTCTTTGGTTATGGGAGTGCCGCTGCAGTCAAAAAAGTATCTGACGTTGTTATGGGTAAGTGCATAGCGGTAACGATTCTGTGCATCAACATAAACCTCAAGCCCCGAAGCATCAAGAAGCTCATACGCCGCCGTAACTTTTCTTGCTTCCTCATACTATTTTTCGGAGTAGCTTTTTGCCTCTTCGGACTGCAGATATTCGTCAAAGGTCTGATACCTTGAGCTTTTGCCGAGTTCAAGCACCGAACAGATATAATCGTTCATACGGTCACGAAAAACATAGGTATTTGTAAAATCCTCGGGGTTTGCGAAGATGTTGAAGTTTGCAAATCCTTTTATAAAAAGACTTGCAAAATTGCCCGCAAGCAAAAACATAACAACCGCCAGAATGAATGCGGCAATTTTCAGGGTTTTTGAGTGTTTAATACTTTTCGATTTTGTATCCAATGCCCCACACCACCTTTAAATATTTGGGCTCTTTGGGATTGATTTCGATTTTTTCGCGGATTCTTCTGATGTGTACCGTAACCGTTTTTTCGGCATAAGCGGCAGGCTCATTCCAGATCGCCTCATAAATCTGCCCCGTTGAAAGCACTCTGCCGAGATTTTCCATAAGCACGCTGACTATTCCGAATTCCGTTGCGGTGAGTTTTATCGGCTCACCGTCAAGAGTCAGCTCTTTTGCAAGGGTATCAAGCGAAAGTCCGCCGCTTGTGATAACGCCTTCCTTTATCTCCATCGAGCCGAGCATTGTGTAGCGTCTTATCTGCGATTTTACCCTCGCCATAAGCTCAAGCGGATTAAACGGCTTTGTAACATAGTCATCCGCGCCAAACGAAAGACCCGCTATTTTATCCGTATCCTCACTTTTTGCCGAGAGCAGAATAATGGGGATATTATGCTTTTCCCTCATTCTGAGAGTTGCCTGCAAGCCATCCATTTCAGGCATCATAATATCAAGAACAACGCAGTGCACCTCGTTATTCTTTACCTGCTCAAAAGCTTCTCTGCCGTTTTCGGCACGCAGCACATTATAGCCCTCAAGCTTAAGATAGATTTCAACGGAATCGAGAATTGCGATATCGTCATCGCATACAAGCACGGTATACATCAGTTTCACCTCTGAAAAATCAATCCCTCGGAACAATTTCATTCTAAGGGATTGGAGTTACAAATAAATATTTAAAATAGTTACAAATTTATTAAGGTTTCAGTATTCCGATTTCGATTGAGGTGTTTATAATCCCCTCAACGATGTGCCAGAGCTCGGGGGTTGCGGTGCGGATAATATCCATACGCTTATAAATCTGCGTTGAATGAACATCGCCCATCTTCCAGGTGTGACCGTTTGTCATATAGTTGAGAATAAGCGGCTGAATTCGGTCAATCGCATTTGCATAGTGGCTTTCGGCTGTCTTCATCTCTTCAAATTCATCCCAGAGAGCACGGATTTCCGCACCCTGAACAGGGTCAAGCACGCCAAAAAGCTTATCCGCCGCCTTCACCTCACGCTCGTGCTTATCCTCGTTACCCTTCTCATCATAAGCGAAGGTATCGCCCGCATAGACCTCAATCAAATCGTGAACAAGTGCAATTTTCAGCACTCTTTCAATGTCAATTTTCTCTGCACTGTATTCTTCAAGAATCATCGCAAGCATTGCCAGATGCCACGAATGTTCAGCATCGTTTTCACGCCTTGAGCCGTCAATGATAAGATTACGGCGGAAGATATTCTTCATTTCATCAATTATCATTACAAATTTAAGCTGATTTCTGATTTTTTCGCCTTTTACAAATTCAAATTTATCCATAATATCACCCGAATAAATTATACCACACCATATCGGCAGTTGCAACGGAAAGAATAATATGGTATTATAATATAAAATTAAATCAGACAGGAGTAAATTAAAATGGAATTAGTTATAGGTTTTGGTGCAATTTGTCTTATCATCGTTGCAATATTAATTTTTTTGCTGCTCTTCATCGCAGCAGTCCTTGCGGTAATACTCATTATTCTTGCAAAAAACAAGAAAAAGGCTCAGGCTACAGAAACCACACCTGCGGACAATATCAATGAGAACTGAAAAAGGTACGGTTGAATTCACCAATATGGTGATGGTTGAAGATAAGGCGGCGGATAAAGTTCTTGTTCAGGAAAGAACAAAAAGCTGGACAGGTATCTCCTTCCCCGGCGGTCACGTTGAGCAATTTGAGAGCATTGTTGACTCCGCAATCCGTGAGGTTAAAGAAGAAACAGGGCTTGATATACGCAACCTGCGTCACTGCGGCGTTATTCATTGGGTACACAAAACACGCTCTGACAGATACATTGTTTTTCTTTATAAAACTTCGGATTTCAGCGGTGAATTGCTTGAATCAACCGATGAAGGCAGAGTTTTCTGGGTTTCACCTGATGAGCTGAAAAACTATAAGCTTTCAAAAAATTTCGGCAACTATATTCCGATGTTTTTTGATGAAAACAAAAATGAAGCCTACGGTCTGTGGTGCGAAGACGAGCCCGATACCCTTATATATAAATAGTATGAAGAATTATATTGAAAAAAATATTCTGCCTCAGTATAAGAAAAACGACAGCGGCCACGGAATTGAGCATATCCGCTATGTGACGGAAAGATGTATGCGGTTTGCAGAGCAATTTGAAGGTATCAACACCGATATGCTCTACGCAATCGCCTCATTTCACGATATCGCCCATCATATCGACAAGAAAAATCACGAAACTCTCTCCGCTGAGATGTTTTTTGAAAACGAAGATATGAAGGCTTTTTTCAGCGATGAAGAACGGCTGATTATCAAAGAGGCGATTGAAGACCACAGGGCATCTTCTGACCGTACACCACGAAGCGACTACGGTAAAATAATTTCGTCTGCTGACCGTTCAACAGATATTGATGAATTCTTAAGGCGTACCCACGCCTATACCCTCAGGCATCAGCCCGACTGCACCGAAGAGGAAATGATTGAGCGTGCATACACACATACCAAAGAAAAATACGGCAGTGACGGATACGCAAAGAATTATGTTACAGATACGGATTATGATGCGTTCAGGGAGAAAACCGATAATCTGCTGAGTGACAGAAAATTATTTGAAGAAATTTACAGAAAAATCAACGGAATATAACAAAAAAGCCACCCAAACGGGTGGCTTTGTGTTTTGTAAATTCAATTACTTAAACTTACGCTTACGAGCAGCCTCTGACTTCTTCTTTCTCTTAACTGAAGGCTTCTCATAGTGTTCTCTTTTGCGAACCTCCTGAATAACGCCGTCTCTTGAAGTCTGTCTCTTAAATCTTCTGAGTGCGTTTTCGAGTGACTCGCCTTCCTTAACTTTTACCTGACTCAATGTATTCCCTCCCCTCATTTAATTACAGGGACTAATTTTCATAGCTTGAAAGCTATTATACTATAATCCGACCCCGCTTGTCAACCTTAAAAATATGAATTTTTTGCAACAACGGAGCAGTAATGTATAATTTTAGGGGCGAACAACAATATTTACGAGTCTGCCCTTAACATAAAGTTCCTTAACAATTGTCATACCGTTAACGGCTTCAGCAATCTTCTCAAGGCTCTTTGCGGCGGCAATAGCTTCATCTGCAGTTGCTTCTGCGGCAATAACAAGCTTTTCTCTTACCTTGCCGTTAATCTGAACTGCAATTTCAACTTCGTCATCAACACACTTTGATTCGTCGTATGTAGGCCAGCTTTCAAAAGCGATAGTTTCGGTATGACCGAACATTTCCCAGATTTCTTCGCAGATATGGGGTGCAATCGGGCTGAGTGCTCTGATTAATCCCTCTGCAAATTCCTTGGGGCAGCTGTCTGCCTTATAAACTGCATTAACAAAAATCATCATCTGGCTGATTGCTGTGTTAAATGCAAGATTTTCGAAATCCTCTGAAACCTTACGGATTGTAACGTGATAGATTTTTTCGAGCTCGGCATATTTGCTGTCGTTTATCTTTGATTCATCTGTGAAGAAGTTCCATACTCTTGAAAGGAAACGCTTTGCACCCTCAACACCCTGATTATTCCAGGGCTTTGAAGCCTCAAGGGGGCCCATAAACATTTCATAAAGGCGAAGAGTATCTGCACCGTAATCACGGACGATATCTGACGGATTTACTACAAATTCAGGGAATCTCTTACCCATTTTGATACCGTTTGAGCCAAGAATCATACCCTGATGAACAAGCTTCTTGAAGGGCTCTTTAACGGGTGAAACGCCCTCGTTATATAAGAATCTGTTCCAGATTCTTGAATACATAAGATGACCTACTGCGTGTTCAGGGCCGCCTACATAAAGGTCAACGGGGAGCCAATGTTTGAGAAGCTCGGGGTCACAGATTTCCTTATCGTTGTTGGGGTCGATATATCTCATAAAATACCAGCTTGAACCTGCTGAGCCGGGCATTGTTGAGGTTTCACGCTTGCCTTTTACGCCGTTTCTTTCAACATATTTCCACTCTTCTGCATTTTCAAGAGGTGCCTGACCGTTCTTGCCTTTATACTCTTCAAGTTCAGGAAGAACAAGGGGAAGTTCTTCGTCTTCAAGAACGTGAATTTCACCGTCATCGGTATAGTAAACGGGAACGGGTTCGCCCCAATAACGCTGTCTTGCAAAAATCCACTCACGGAAATGATAGTTAACCTTTCTCTTGGCAACGCCCATTCCCTCAAGCTTCTGAGTGATTGCTTCTTTTGCTTCCTCAACGGTAAGACCTGTGAATTCTTCAGAATTGATGAGTTTGCAACCCTTACCGAGATAAGCACCCTTTTCAAAAGCACATTCCGAAACGTCTGCACCGTCAATAACCTGAATCATGGGGATATTATGTACAACCGCATATTCAAAGTCACGCTGGTCGTGGCTGGGAACTGCCATAACAGCACCTGTGCCGTAGCTTGCAAGAACAAAATCGCCGATATATACGGGAACTTCCTTGCCGTTTACGGGGTTTATTGCATATATGCCTTTAAGAGGGCAACCTGATTTTGTTTTGTTGAGATCGGTACGGTCCATATCGGACTTTTTGATGGTTTCCTGAATATAAGCATTAACCTCGTCTTTGTTTTCGATTCTGGGCATAAGATTCTTGACGAGATCGCCGTCGGGAGCCATAACCATAAAGGTGATACCGTAGATAGTTTCAATACAGGTTGTGAAAATTGAGAACTTGCCGCCTCCGACAAGCTGGAACTCAACCTCAACGCCTGTGCTCTTTCCGATCCAATGACGCTGCATATCCTTTGTTGATTCGGGCCAGTCAATATCATTAAGACCGTCAAGAAGTTCTTCAGCAAATGCAACCTGATCAATAACCCACTGCTTCATATTCTTGCGTACTACGGGGTAACCGCCGCGTTCACTCTTGCCGTCAATAACTTCATCGTTGGCAAGAACGGTGCCGAGTTCTTCGCACCAGTTAACGGGAATATCAACAAGCTTTGCATAGCCTTTAAGATAAAGCTGCTTGAAAATCCACTGTGTCCACTTATAATATGAGGGGTCTGATGTTGCTATCATCTTTGACCAGTCATAGTCGAATCCGAGCTCTTTAAGCTGCTTTGAGAAGGTCTGGATATTCTCCTGAGTAAATCCGTTGGGATGATGACCTGTTTTAACGGCATACTGCTCTGCGGGCAGACCGAACGAGTCATAACCCATGGGATGAAGAACATTATAACCCTGCATTCTCTTCATTCTTGAAACAATATCCGTAGCGGTATAGCCTTCGGGATGACCCGCATGAAGACCTACACCCGAGGGATAAGGGAACATATCAAGAACATAATATTTGGGCTTTGAGAAATCCCACACATCGGTTTTGAATGTATCGTGGTCTTCCCAATATTTCTGCCACTTTTTCTCTATATTAGCGTAATCATAATGAGCCATTTTGCTCAACTTCCTTTCTTATTCGGGGGTAATTATATCGCTTAAATCAATAACCTTTGCATCTGCCCAGAGGCGTTCAAGGTTATAATATTCTCTGTCTTCGTGCTGGAAAACGTGAACGATAACCGTTCCGTAGTCAATAAGAATCCAGCCCGTTGCTCTGCCTTCGATATGCTCGGGGGCAATATCAAGACGCTGTTTGATTTCATATTCAACTTCGTCTGCAAGAGCTTTTGTATGGGTGTTTGAAGTAGCGGAAGCAATAATGAAATAATCAGAAACGATTGTTACTTCCTCTGTTTTGATGGCAACGATATCCATTGCCTTTTTCTCGTCAAGAACCTTTGCTATTTCTTTTACGAGGATTGAAGGGTCTGTCATAGTCAGTTTCCTTTCCTGAGAATCATATCGTTATAGCAGTCAACCGTTGCGGGGTGCACGGGTAAGCCTGCCGATACCAATTTTTTGATTGTATACTGCGTTGTGTAAAGTATTGCATCTTCAAGGCTTTGCTGAGCAAGTTTTCTCACAACGCCGACATCGGGGTAATCTCTGTCAGCCGAAATAAAATCGGCAATGTATACCACCTTTTCAAGCAGAGTCATATTTGCTCTGCCTGTTGTGTGCCATCTTACCGCACCGAGAATTTCTTCATCGGTAACGATATTTTCATTTTTCAGAAATGCGGCACCCGATATCTGATGCCATACCTTGCGGTTTGCAAGTTCCGTAAGCGAAAGAGTTATACCCGCCTTTTCAATCTCATCAAGGTGGCTTTCAACCCCGTCATTCTTCATAACATCGTGAAGCAGACCTGCAAGCCTTGCCTTTTCAACATCGGCACCGTATTGCTCCGCAAGAGTTGCGGCACACTCGCTCACACATTCGCTGTGGTTGAGCCTGTAGGCATCAAGCCTCTGGGTTATTATCTTTCTGTAAGCCGAAAGTCCGTCATCATAGAGATTTTTTGATTTTATAT
>JAXJVE010000474.1:0-1884 GCA_036308705.1 Acutalibacteraceae bacterium | reverse complement strand
TGCTTATAAGAACGGTGATTTCTTCAACATTCTTTGAACCGATTTCCTGAATAAGAATAACCGAACCGAGAACGCCGAGACCTGTTCCGAGAATTGCTCTGCCGCTGAATTCGTTAAGCCTTGTGAACGCTTTGTATGCAAGGATAAGCAGAATGAATGAATACATAAATGACCAGCGGTAGGGGAGATCGTTGGGATAATGGAAGCCGTGCCAGATATAGTTGAGAATGTTTACATTGAAGCTGAAATACATCACGCCGAGAAGACCGACGTATGCAACCTTTTCTCTGATTGAAATTGATTTTGTGAAAAGATAAAGCGGTACAAGAATAAGAGTTGCCATACCGCAATATACATTGGGAAGAACATCTTCGCCGCTGCTTCTGATTGTGGGGTCAACGCTTGAAAGGTGATTTGCAAGAAAATCAAAAATTGTGAAATATGATTTGTAGTCTTCGGGGAATGTACCCGAGGTTGCGGAGCAGTTTTTGAGAATGAAATAGGTGGGTATGAGCGATGCGGCAACAATGCCTGCGGCTGCAATGCTTGCAAATCCGAAGGTTAAAATGCTCCTGAGCATATTGTTTCCGTAAAGCTTATTTACAAATGAGTATTTCTTGTTACCTTTTTCGTCGAGCTTATAAGGAACCTTTGGGTCATAAGCTTCTGTCTGGCAACCGAATGCATATACAACAAAATAAATTGCCGAGAATATGCAGGTCATAAAGCCCATATAATAGCTTGAGAAGATTGTGAGGGCAAGAAATGCGATGTAAAGTCTGGGGTTTCTGCGGTTTACTATATTTTCTATGCCGAGAATAACAAGCGGGAAGTAAACCATGGCATCAATCCACATAACGTTCCAGTAATATGCTATAAAATAACCGCACATTGCATAGAGCAGACCGAATGCAGCAGAGGTGAAATCGTGCCTTCCCTGAGATTTTTTCAGGTAATAGGTGAATGTGAATGCCGAGAGTGCCGCTTTTACAAGTATCATTCCCGCTATTGCTTCGGGCATATTTTCGTGGCCGAGCAAAAGCATAATTATCATACTTGGGCTTGAAAGGTAGTTGAAAAAGTTACCGAGGAACGGTGAACCCAATCCCGTTTGCCACGAATATAAAAAGCTTTTGAGCCCTGTTATTCTGTCATAAAGTTCTGCAAAAAGGGGACCATACTGGTGATACAGGTCCATACGGAGAATGGTTGTTTCACCAAACGGGAAAAGATTGTAGCAATAATAAACAAGCATCATAACGCCTATTGTACATAAACAGGAAATCCAGCAATAGATGTTATTTGTAAAAACACGCTTGAATATCGACTGCTTTTTATCGAGTCTTGTCATAAATTTTCCTCCTGAACAAGATTTTGCCATATACATATCTAATATAACATAATTATATGTTTATTTCAAGTGAACAATCTGTAAAGTTAAGTTCTATTGCGGGACAAGAATGAATATATTTCAATAAATGGCGAAAGGCAGAAAACAATGGATAACATAAAGCGTTTTGACCTTGCGGTGCGGTGTCTTTCATCTGCACTTTCCGATATCTTCGTTTCTCTTGACGAAAACGAAAAGGGGATAATCAGAGAAATCCGTTTGCGTTCACGCAGAGCGGTAACCGTTATCACAAGCAGAGGTACGGAGTTTATATCGCCTTCGGGCAGACTGACTCAGGTTTATTCGGAGCTTGTTTACAGAACCGATGAGAGGGAAGTTGAAGAGATATTCAGACGCCTTTGCGGATACTCCGTTCACAGTTTCAAAGATGCCATAAATAAGGGCTTCATAACGATTGGCGGCGGCCACAGGGCGGGCGTTGCGGGGACTGCCGCAACCGAAAACGGAAAAATAACCGCCGTGCGTGATATATG
>JAXJVE010000473.1:0-3806 GCA_036308705.1 Acutalibacteraceae bacterium | reverse complement strand
GTGAAATATAATTCATATTCAGGCTGGGTAAGTGCCGATTTTATTGTAAAATATGTTGAGCCCACCACAACTGCGGCTCCCGTAACCCAAAGTGCAACAAATACGGCACCAACCGTATAAAATCTTAAGGTTTTCTTAATAAATTATTTGAAAAATCTGTTGACGAAACTGATTTTATAGTTTATACTGTTAAAGTGTGATAGCAATATCACATCTGCATTGAGCAACAATGTCAGAGCCATCCGATAAAAGACGGAGAACGGTATACGTTCTCCGTCTTTTATCATAGAGGAGTATTTTATGAAAAAATGGATTAAAATTTTGCTTATAATAATTATCTTTGCGGGGCTGCTTGCGGGTTATCTTGTATGGGGTAACAGCAGTGTCGGTGTTACGGAATATACCGTTTCGCCCGCAAATCTGCCCAAAAGCTTCAACGGATTCAGAATAGTTCAGGTTTCTGATTTGCATAACGATAAATTCAGCGGTCTGCTTGAAAAAATCTCGGACGCAAAGCCCGATATAATCGTTTTAACGGGCGACCTTATTGATTTTTATGAAACCGATATCCCCGTTGCGGTTGAGTTTGCAAAAAATGTTGTAAAAATCGCCCCCGTTTATTATGTTTCGGGCAATCACGAATACAGAACGGGTCAGTATGATGTTCTCAGACCTCAGCTTATCGAGGCGGGCGTTAAGGTGCTTGAAAGCGAAACCGTGAAGATAAACAGAAACGGCGAAGAGATAAGCATAACGGGTATCAACGACCCCACTTTCTTTGGCAGCGGTGAAGATAACGCCGATATGGATGCGTTCTCGGCAGAACTTAAAATGCTTGCCGAAGGTGCGGATTCAGATGTAAATATTCTTCTTTCGCATATTCCTCAGATTCTTCCGCTTTATGCGGAGTGCGGATTTGACCTTGTGTTTACAGGTCACGCACACGGCGGTCAGTTCAGATTCCCGATTATCGGCGGCGGATTTTTTGCTCCCGGTCAGGGTTGGTGGCCCGATTATTCGGAAGGTATGCACACAAGCGGAAACACGGATATGATAATTTCAAGGGGACTCGGCAACAGTGCCTTCCCTCTCAGGCTTTTCAACAGACCCGAGCTTGTTATATGTGAGCTCAGCGGAGAAACAAAATGAAAAAGTTCAAAATCTTTCTGACAGTTCTTGCCGTAGCCGTCGGTCTGGCGATATGCCTTGTTTTAACGGCAGTTTTATCGGTTTTCGGCATTGATTTTTTCGTGAAAAACAGCACGGAAAAATATATTCTTCCCCCCGAAGAAGCGGGCAGCGGATATGACTGTATTCTTGTTCTCGGCTGCGGAGTTCACGGCGATACGCCGAGCCATATGCTCGAGGACAGGCTCCTGCAGGGCATTGAGCTTTATAAAAACGGTGCGAGCGATAAGATGCTGATGAGTGGCGACCACGGAAAGGAAACCTACGATGAAGTTAATGTTATGAAGAATTTTGCACTCGACAGAGGCGTAAAATCCGAAAATATTTTTATGGATCACGCAGGTTTTTCAACCTATGAGAGTATGTACCGTGCAAAGGAAATTTTCAGGGCGGAAAAAATTCTCATTGTTACTCAGGATTATCACCTTTACAGAGCGATTTATGATGCAAGGGCACTCGGCATTGAGGCTTACGGCGTTGCATCAAACCCGAGAACATACAGCGGTCAGCTTTACAGAGATATCAGAGAAATTCTTGCGAGAAACAAGGATTTTATATACGGAATTCTCAAACCCGAGCCGACCTATCTCGGCGAACCGATTCCCATTCACGGCAACGGAAATGCCACAAATGATTAAAAGACGCCCTCGGGCGTCTTTTTTTGCGTAGTTATTTTATTTCCTGTTCAAGAGAATTGAATTCTTCCGTATCGAAAAATTCTGCAAGTGTAATTCCCAGACCGTCGCAAATAATTTTTATGGTCAGTATTTTCGGATTCTGGCTTCTGCCGTAGAGAATTGCTTTGAGTGAAGAAGGCGGTAACGCACAAATATTGGCAAGCTTGTTGATTGTAATATTCCGTTCACCGCAAATTTGTAATATTCTGTTTTTAACTGCTGTTACAGTATTCATAATTCACATCCATAAATCAATTTATATTTATAGAATATGAAATTTAACTTGAAAAAACAGGCGATGCGTGATACTATATAGGCGACACATTGCCTGTTTTTGTATGAGAAAGAAGAATAATTATGTATAATTTAAAAGAAATCAGAAGTAAAAAAGGGTTAACGCAACAAAAAGTATGCGATGAACTGAAAAAATACGGGCACAGCATTGACCGTACAACATATACAAAATATGAAACGGGTGCAAGGGCGCTGCCGTGCGACGTGTTGATTGCACTCACAAAATGTTTTGAAACATCAGCCGATGATATACTCGGCATAAAATAACATCAGCCCTGCGGTCTGTCGGGTCGTCGGATCGCCGACCCCTACAGGAAAGTGCGTCACAAATAATTCTGAATTCCGAATTCTGAATTCTGAAATAAAAAGCACCCCTCGGGGTGCTTTTTTATGCAGGTATGTATTCAAATGTGAAGCAATGGGAGCGGATTCCGCTGTATCCCGTAACGTTTGCCCTGAAAGCGTTACCCCTCATCTTATAGTTGCCGACCCTCATTTCGGTCACATATCCGCAGTCTGAACCTCTGCATGAATCGTGGCTGATAATTTCGAGCCATTCGGCGGGGTTATCGCTCAGCACAACATTGTTGCCGCTTTTTTTGGCGTATGCCTCAATCAGCTTCTTCATTTCTTCGGCTGAAAATTCAACCGTTCTTGAATCGGGATCTTCGGGGCTTGAAACTCCGCCCTTGAGATAGGGGTATTTATTGCTGCCCCATACCGATTCCGCCGATGCGGTTTTGCCCGCAGATGTTGAGAAATAGCAGGTGAATGCAGCCTCGCCCTTGTAATCAACATAGGGCACGGATGTAAATTCGGTTTCATTCTCTGTATTGAGAAGTTCGAGTGCGGCATCATAAAGCCAGGAGCCTTTATAATCAAAGGAAGGGGCGTAAGCGTGGCGGTCAGCCGCAACAACAAAGTCAGAGTCTTTGGCGAAGGTATAAATCGCAACCATCTGAGCCTTTATAGCCTCTTTATGAGCACTGCTCCAGCCCATTTCCTGCTTTGTTGTTTTGCAAAGATATTCAACAAGCGGAACATCCTTGCCGCCGTATTTTACCGTTGCGGGCGGAGAATTATCCGCCTTTACGGTGGTGTCGGGATAGTAATGATTAAGAATCTGGGTGTATGTTTTGCCGTTATTCGCCATCGCCATTGCACCTCGCTGGCTCATACCGACGCCGTGACCGTAGCCGTAAACCTTAAAAACAAACTTTCCGTTTTCGCTTGTTTTGTTTGTTGAAGTTGTTTTTTTGGTTGTGGTGGCAGTGGTTGCGGGTTTTGTTGTGGTTGTTGTGGGTTTGCGGGTTGTTGTAGGCTTTGTGGTGGTTGCCTTGGTGGTTGTTGTCTTTTTTTCGGTGGTTGAAACGGTTGTTTTAACCGCCTTTATTGTTGTTGAAACAATATCTGTAACCTTCTGCGAAAGAGGAGTTTTTGTTGTTGAAAGTATTGCGGAGATTGTTGCCGTAAGCGATGTATCGGATTGCTGTACGGTTATTGATTCGCCCGGAATGATAATAACTGCACCCATATCGGGGTCTTCAAGTCCGCTGCCGCCGAAGTTGTTGAAAATATCTTCTTCGGTCTGCTCAATTTGTGCGGTGATTTCATTTTCAGGCTCAGCATTTGCAAGGAGCGATTTAT
>JAXJVE010000472.1:0-1041 GCA_036308705.1 Acutalibacteraceae bacterium | reverse complement strand
TAACCTGCCAGTCGGGCAGATCCTGATACATTCTGATTTCCTGACCGATAATCCCCTGCTCTTTCTCAACCGTCTGCTGAGTGAAATAGGGATTCTGAACAAAATCAAGAAGAATTTCAAGAGATTCGCCTATATTCTCCGAGCCTTTGAAAAGATATGCGGTTTTTTCAAAGCTGGTGTATGCATTGGCACTTGCGCCCGTTTTTGCAAAGCGTTCAAAAGCATTAAGATCTTCGCTTTCAAAAAGCTTATGCTCAAGGAAATGAGCAGTACCTTCGGGAATCGTTTCAAACTCACCGTTTTCGGTTTTTACCGCCGTATCAATCGAGCCGTATTTAACGCCGAAAACCGCATAAGCGGATGTATAGCCCGCTTTGGGCATAACCCTGATTTCAAGCCCCGATGAATGTTTTGCACAGTATACGGTTTCGCCGAGTTTTTCGTTTGTTATCTGTTTAATCTGCATTTTCGACCTCCTCCTGTGCTTTAAGCATAAATATTGTATCTATCGAGAGTTTCTTTGCAGCTTCGCAAACCTGCTCCATAGTTACGGCTTCAACGCCGTTTATCATATTTTCAGGTGTGATGATTTCTTCTTCAAGAAGCTGAGATGCATACCAAGAACAAATACCCTCAGGTGTTGTGAAAGTATATCTTTCTTTAAGCGAACGCTTTGAAGAATCAAGCACCTCGGGGTCGGTTTTGCCGCTTCTCAAGTCCGAAAGCTGGGCAAGAATTTCGGCAGAAACTTTCTTTTCCTTATCAGTATCAATGCCGCCCTCAACAAGAACAATACCTTTGTTTGCAATAAGTTTTGACCAGCAATAATATGCAAGGCTGAGCTTTTCTCTTACATTCATAAAGAGCTTTGAATATGTGCCCATACCGAATATATCATTCATAACGGTTACCGCAAAAATATTGTCACGGCTGTGGCTCATACCTGCTCTGAAACCGATTACAAGCTTACCCTGGTTAACGGGGAAAGTTTCTTCATATCTGTTAAAATGACCGCCTCTGAGAATAAACTTTGTTTCAGGC
>JAXJVE010000471.1:0-5792 GCA_036308705.1 Acutalibacteraceae bacterium | reverse complement strand
CGACATAACCTATACTAATGCCCATGCTGTCGCTTTGGTAATTAAATTCATTTTAGTAATCAAATTCTCCTCTGTTTAATTCATAAATAATATATTGAGTTTATCATTTTCAATTTGTAAAATATTCCAACTTACTCCGAAATATAACTTTTTTCCGTTATCGGTTTTAATACGTCTTTATCCCATACATAACAGCAAATTTTTTCACCTCCTGCAACCGTTAAACTTGCTGAACATTTTGTTTTAGAAAGTATATCGGTTTTTGCGGCTTTGATAATACCGTTCTCGTACGAAATCGCTATTGCAATAACTTCAGATAAATTATCCAATACATTTGGACTTATGCTGACAGATACGGAAACATCATCTGTTTTATTTTTTATCTTTTTTATCTCTGTACCATTTTGCATAAATATTGTTTCGACACCTTTTCCTTCATCAATATATACCGGTTCATCCGTTACGTTGATAGTAATTGCACCATTTTTTGAGGTTAGCCTTTCAAAATTTCCGTACATATCGTAAATCGTTGGATTATTATAGGCAACATTTAGCGAGTATTCTGTGTTTTCGAGTGCGCTCCAAATCATATGGATTTTTCTTCCATCCTTACCTCTGAACGTGTAATCATAAATATCATCATAGACATTATTCGACCCATTATCATTTATTTTTTTTGACAAGAGCGTGGAATTGGCAAGAAGTGTATTCCAATTTGATATTGCCGCATATACCGGCTTGGCTTCATAAGGAACATCTCGATTTTTCTTGTGAATATGACCGAGGTTGCTTTCAAATTCATTTGTTACATCATCATCCGACAGATGATCCATATCAATCGATGTGTACCATATGACTTTGTCAATTACGTCATACATTATTGCATAATCTCTGATTTCATATTTTGCTTGATTGATTTTAAGCTCTCTGATTTTATCCGGGTCATCTTTAAATGGTAAATCCGCATTTCTGTATGCTCCGCTGGAATATCCCGTTTCGGTTAATATTAGCTCTAAATCACCAAATCCGTATTTGCTCATAATATTTCTTACATTTTGAATAATTTTGTCCTTTCGAGCCGTTTCGGGAATATTGAAGTTTGTGTAAATATGAAATGAGATAGCATCCATATACGTTTTTCCTGTTTTGTCTTTTTCGTTTTTCAACAGCTTTAAAACTTCTTCAATCCACTCGTACGCTGTATATGTATACCCTGATGTTACATATGCCGCTGAAATTGCATATACTTTGGCGTTTGAATTTACTTTTTTAACATTCGTGTATGCTGTCTTTAACAAATTTACATAATTTTGAGGTGTTCCTCTGTCGGGGTTGAATGTCGAACCGTCCATATTATACTCATTCCACACTTCAAACGTTTGTGCGCCGTATGCTTTTGTGTCATACGCTGCGTTATAACAATAGTCCCCCCACGCATCTAACTGCCATTGAGTAATAGGTGTTTTGTATTTAACGGTCATTCCGTCATCTTCATATTCATAATACATACTATGTCCGTAGTCAAGAATAAAATAAGGCGATAATCCATTCTTATTAACAGAATTCATAAAGGTTTTATAATACTCGGGAATAAAAAATCCTCTCTTATACTCATAACGATCCCACCTGAAATCCTGACGTTGAATATAGTACCCGCCGCGCTTTAAAAGATAAAGAAAATCATCGGCAACTCCTCGGACATCATCTTTATCTTTATCGGTGCGATCAAAATGCTGACAAATTCCCATATTATAGTTTGGTTCAGCATTTTCCGCTGAATTTATAACAGAAAACCTTTCGGAAACATTAACCGTTTTTTGGGTAGCTACATCTGTAATTTTCAAATTTGCCGTAAAAATACCGTACTGTTCTTCGGAATCCGACATATTAATTACAAAAATATCATTGTATTTTCCGTCTTCATTAAAATATAATTCCCGTATTTCGGAAAAAACCTGTTCGTTTTTCAAATTTGTTATGCTTAAATTAACCGTAAATTTTTCGCTTAGTCCTGATACGGCATCAACTTTTAAATTTAGCGGAACTTCATCATATTCATAATAAATATGCCCAAATGCGGGTGAGCTTAACTCTGCCGAAACATTGTTGTTCCCGACATTTGTTAAACCAAACACCTTATTGTTTGAAACAAACGGCAACTCAGCAGAAGATAAAGTTGAAATTAAAAGAGCTGCGGCAAAGAATCCTGCAACTTTACGTATTGTACTCATCGTCAAAAGCTCACCCCTTTCCAAAATTTTAAGCCCATAGCACAAGAATATTCCATCGCTTATTCTATAACTATAAATACAGTCTCATGTTTTTTAAGTGTAAGAGTAATACACATTTTTTTCGACGAAGTAAATGATATGGTATCAATCATCGGATAACCGTCTTTTATATATTTAACCTTAACTGTTTTATCTGCCTCACAGCCGGAAATATCAAAAGAAAAGTCACTGTCATCGTTCTTATAGTTCACCGCAAGTATTCCAAAATGTTCGTCATCTCTTGCTGCAAAAGCATAATAATCCTTACCGTCGACCTTACATTCAACAGCACGTCCCATCTTATAAAGTTGACCGTATGCGACAAACGAATACCATGGTAAATCGGTTTCATCTGTATTCTGATTTATAAGGCCGTTGTATCTTGTGCCTGACGAAAAGCAGTAGTACATAGCAGAATCAACATAATCCGTGCTTGCCAATGCACATAAAACCGACGTATTAAATGCCATTCCTTCTGCTTTGTGTTTAGCGTCAAAGCTTGTTGCCTCCGTCCCGAAATTCCACTCGTTTAAGTGAACCTCTGTACTGTTAAACCCATATTTGTCGAGAGTTTCTCGGGCAAACTTACCGTGGGCAACAACCTCATTGACGTTCGCACTGTATATATGCCATGAATAGAAATCAAGCGGGGTCTCTGTTTGATTTAGCATATCGAGAAAATCCGTAAAATAAGTTACAAATCCTTTTGTAATATCAGAAGCCTTTTCATCCGTAACTGCATAAAAGCCACAGCTCCCGTAACCACCGACTTTAATATTAGGGAATTTTTGTTTAAGATGCGTTGCCGTTATACGATAAAGGTCAAAAAACTCCTCCTTCGTTCCGGACCACATACACTTTCCGTTAATGTTTCCCGGATTTTCAGGTTCATTCCAAATTTCCCAATATTTAATATCATATTCAAAACCGTCAGCCCAGCCATAATTGTAATGCATAATAATATGCTCGCATATCCTCGCCCACTTATTAAAATCTTTGGGCGGAACAGACATATATTTTTTGCTTCCCCACTCTATTGTTACGCCCAAACGATAATATGCTTCGCAACCTGTTTTTTGTATAGCCGCAATATATTCATCGGTATAGTGAAAATCATAGTTTGTCGGATCATTTTCATCTGCGTCAAAATTCGGGAAAACGCACGGAACATCCACAAAATGATAACTTCCCCATTCGCCGTATGTGTCATGCAGACGACAGTACGGAATATTACCCTCTTTGAGATATTTATCTATAAGCGGCTGGTTTGCTCCGGTAAATGTAGAATACGGCGCATTACACACCCCGTGCATCGGTTTAACCTTTTTTGTTTGGCTTTCAAAATTAACTTGAATATTGTTGCTCATTATATTTAATCCTCTCTTTTATTATAAATTACATAAATTTAATATACGAACACATAACGCAACGCATTCCTCATACGTTAATCGGTCTTTGGGACAAAAAGTGTTGTTTTCGGTGCCTTTAATAATATTATTAAAGGCCATATTGTATACAGCTCCTTTTGCCCAATCGGAAATTTGATCATTGTCCGAAAATATATTGGCAGAACCGTCGTTCAAGACATTTTTGCCAGCTGTTATTCTATATAAAATAACAGCTGCCTCCTCTCTTGTCAAAGCTGAATCGGGCGCAAACTCGTTTTCCGATACCCCGTTAATTATACCGAGTTTTTTTGCTTTTAGGGCATTTTTGTTGTCTGTGTCAATAAACGGATTACTATCTTCCGGAACAGATACCATATTATAAATATTCTCATACAGTTTTACCGCTGCTGCCGCAAACGCAACCCTATTTATCGATTCAGACATATTTACACCTTCAAACTCGACAGGTATTATGCGATTATCGTTTGCGGTATTAATATCATCAACAGCCCACTGTGATACAGTTTCAAAATTTAAAGCTACCTTCAATGGTCCGTATGCATCGTAAATCTTTTCACCGCCGCTGTTATCATCGGGATTAATCTCTATCCCTTTACCTATCCCGACAACATCAGACCAATCCGACGTTATAAATTTTTCTGATCCGTCAGATGAAAAAAATCTTACTATAAATCTTGAACGAGTATAGATATTATGCTGCGCTAAGTCAAGATAATGCACATTTTTACCAACGCTATTTGACTTAACATATGTCAATCCCGAAAACCAGCGACTCATACCGTATACACTGTCGTACCATTGCGGAAGACTGTCGTTGTAAAGATACAGGATTTGTCTTGAATCCTCTTTCTTTTTGTTAAGTTCAGCTTCGGTTTTATAATATTCCCATATGAAGTTTCCGCTTTCGCCCTGCATTTTGTCCCACAAAGGACTGTACTTCCAATCATTATCCGAGTCGAGCGACCAATCAATCTGAATCTGTGCCTCGCATAACTCAAATCCAAATTCCCTTAATCTGTCGTTTTCGCTCATATTAATTATTGAAAGCAAATTATCTCCCTTTTCAAACCCATATCTGAGTCTGAAGCGATAGTTGTCGGGCTGATTATAGTCCGAGTCGTTCGTCAAAACAATTTTCGCAGGTGGTTCAAGCGTAAAATCCTTTGCATATGATGCGGTATACAATATCCCGACAAATGCCACCGCTGCTGCCGTAAACATAGCGAATAACTTATGCATTTTCATTAACTCGCCTCCTTGTAAACAACGGCACATTTAACCCAGCCGTGATTTGTCCTAATTATTATTTTGTCACCTTTAGTCCCGGATTTTTTAAAGCTTTTTACATCGTCTATATCTCCTATATAAACCTTGTCATTTCTACGAGTGGGATCATAAACCATTATTGAAACAGATCTTAAATCACCGATAAAGTCATAATTTTCCCATGTTTTTGACCCGATTTTGACAACTCCTTCCGTATTATCATACGCGTATCCGATCCAATATTGATAATTGCTGTTAAAGTTTGGCGATGGTACAATGCTTTCAAATGAATCATTCCCGTATCTGTAAAGTAATTGTACTTCATTGACATAATTTTGGGAATTTGTTCCCACTCTTATTAAATCGCCTTGCCGAATATTTTGACTTGCAAACGAAAAACCCGATTCTCCCATAAGTGTAGCCGCCGAACCCATACTGTAGCCCTTTACATATTCAACAACTATTCCGTCATCATTAATACAAGTCCCTATTTCGTCTACAAGAATTGCCGCCGAACTGGATTTTGCCTCCGATTCATTTAATCTGCGGCACACGAGAAATTGTTCGACAGGTGATTCGGGATTTGTTTTGAATGTGCCTATGTTGTAAGACTCCCAATCATCAAAAAATTTATAATTTATGATTGCAAAATCAGCATCTGCCGCATTCGGAATATCTTCATCCTTAGGAACAACGAAGCATACCGTAGAAGTTCCGATTATTACACGCTCACCAAACATCATTGCGTTATAGGCATAGTTGCGATCTTCATAATTGTTTGTCATAACCAAATCGCCGTCTTTATTCGTGTCCGACTCATTCTTCGCTGTTTCAAACGCCGTTAAAT
>JAXJVE010000470.1:0-1867 GCA_036308705.1 Acutalibacteraceae bacterium | reverse complement strand
CCGTAACAGTTACCGATAATATCATCAGAACCGATAAAAGAACGGCAACAAGTCTTTTTACGTTCGTTATAAAATCACCGCCTTATTCAAAAATTGAAATAATAAGTGCAACGGGGATAACGAAAATGCCGAGAAGAATATTCAGAGGGAAGGGTAAGCCGTTCACCCATTCTCTCATTCTGACCGAAAGAGGTTTGCCGTCATCAGGCTCGTCGGAAGGCTCTGTTGAAGGCTCCGTAACGGGCTTTGTTGTTGACTCGTCTTCATCAGGTTCGGTTGAAGGCTCTTCTTTTTCTGTTGTTGATTCTGTTGTTTCGGGAGCGGTTGTGCCGTTAACGGTAACAACAACCTCTGCATCCTTGCAGTTGAACACCGCATTTTCCCAGCCCTCTTTGAAAGTATCCTGCTGAGAATATGAAAGTTCAATATCATATCTGCCCGACGCATCACCGTCAACATTGAACACGGCATTGAAAATTACTCCGTCTTCGGTGATATCGCTTGTACCCGTAAACACAACTTTGAAGCTGTTATCGGTTGAAGTTGCGATACTGTCGTTGAACATACCCGTCAGAATCGAACCTTTTGAAACCGATACGGGAGTGAGCACCTCGTCATCGTACGTAACGATAACCGCGAAACCCATAAAACCGTCGTTATTCTCGATTTTAACGGGAATTGTTACCTGCTCACCTGCTTCAACGGTTACTGTATCGGCATATATTTTGTTTGATACGTTCGCCGCAAATGCGTTGAACATAGCCGACATAATAACCGCAACTGCGAGTACAATTGCTGCTGTTTTTTTCATTTATACCACTCCTTAAAAAGTCCTATGTAATATAGACAACACGAGATTTAAAAAAGTTCACCTTTTTTGAAAAATTTTCCAAACTTTATTTTTTTGCCCGTTGTTGATAGAAACTTCAGATTATGATATATTTTAAAGGATATTATTTACGGAGGCTGCAATGAAAGATTCGGTTGACTTTTCAAAACTGATAAACGATGCGATAAACGGCAATGCCGCTTTTGAAGAACTTTATCAGCTCACATCAAAAAGTGCATATCAGACTGCAAGCCTTCTGCTGAAAAACCACGAAGACATTGAAGATGTTTTGCAGAATTCATATATCAAGGCATATCAAAAACTCCCGGAACTTAAAAATCCCGAGAGTTTTGAAAGCTGGATAAAAACTATTGTTGAAAACGAATGTAAGAATTATATCAAAAAAGAAAAAAGAATATCCGCACCCATATTATTTTTCAAAAACAAAACCGATGAGCACTCCGAAGAATGGGATCAACCCGTTCCTCAGGAATATATGGAACGTGAAGAGCTGAGAAAAAATATTTCGGATATCATCGATTCTCTTTCACCCGAGGTGCGTGCCTGTATAGTTCTTTTTCATTATGAAGATAAAAGTCTGAACGAGATTTCGGAGATACTCGATATCCCTCTCGGAACCGTAAAAAGCAGACTGTATAACGGAAGAAAGCAGATTGAAAAAGAGTTCAACAAACTCAAGAAAAAAGACCCTACTCTGTATGCCGTCGGAGCAATTCCCGTTGTTCTTTCGCTTCTGGCATATCAGGCAAAAAATATTGTTGTGCCCGCCGCAGTTTCAGAGAGCATAATCGCTTCGGTTACAAGTGCAATTTCAACAGGCTTAACCTCTGCCACAGGCACCGCAACCGCACTTTCAACCGCCGCGGGGACAAGTGCCGCAACCGCCGCCGCATCAACAACCGCAACCATAGCGGCAAAAGTTACCGCAGTTGCAGTTGCAGGCTCGGTTGCCGTCGGAGGAACGGTTGCAGTAAAAACACATATTGATAACAAAGCCGCCGAAACTTCAACAACCCT
>JAXJVE010000469.1:0-4190 GCA_036308705.1 Acutalibacteraceae bacterium | reverse complement strand
AGGTATGGAATCACATCCCGGCATTGCTGCAAAGATGTTTGAGGCTCTTTTCGAGAGCGATATCAACATCCAGATGATTGCAACAAGCGAAATCAAGATTTCTGTTCTTATTGATGTTGCTGATGCAGATAAGGCTGTTTCAGCAATTCACGATGCTTTCATCCCCGAACTCAGCTGAATAAAAACCAAGGAGCTGTTCATCTGAACAGCTCCTTTTATTATTTGATTGTTGCTTTAAGTGCTTTTGCAAGCTGGTCGGGGCAGGATGTACTCTTGAATCCGCAACGTATGCCTTCAAGCCTTGATATAACATCTTCAACCTTCATTCCGTCAACTATTGAGCTTATGCCCTTGAGGTTGCCGTCGCATCCTCCGTGAAAACGAACGTTTTTTACAATTCCGTTTTCAACCTCAAAGTCAATTGAGCGTGAACAGGTGCCGCTTGTTTTATATTGATAGTTCATAATTATCACTCCTTATTTTTATTTTACAATATTTTTCGATTCATTTCAAGCTACATAAGTATATATAATAATGAAAATATAAGAAAAAAATCGCAGTTTTCACTCATAAGTAAAATGATAATGGGCAGAATCACTGAACGGTCATCGGCTGGTGCGGTCTGATTTACATAGCGGCAATTATCTGATGGAAGAATAAGCCTGAGAATATCGGGGTTCATTTGTTGTCACCGCCCATAATTTATGTCAACGCTGGCAAAAGTTCAAAAAGTTTCATCATCTGCATTGCTTCGTCGGCTCTTTGCCGTCTTTTTTCGCTCAGAAGCGGTTTGAGTGCTTCGATAAGCCTTGTGCGGTCATCTTTTTTATTCATTGCACCCATAATTGTGCTGAGTTTAGCCATCATCTGAGCATTGCCGAGTATGGATGAAAAATCGGGCATAGCAGAGCCTGAAGGCGGCGGCTGCGAAGATGTTTCTTCTTTGGAAGAAAACAGGCTTTCTGCCGCTGCCCTCAGATTTTCCATATCTTCATCGGTAAGGCTTGATAAAATATCGTTTATGCTGTCCATAACGGTTCACCTATTTTTTGAACTGACGCATAAGCCGTTGAGCCTGCTCGCTTTTAAGCAGTTCTTCAAGGGCTTTTTTATCGCCGAGAACTTTTTTGATTTCGTTCAATTTATCGTCGGGCACTCTTTCTTTGACGGCTCCGAGCATATCTTCGGGGCTTTTGCTGCCCGAAGCCTTAGCAATACGCATCAGTTCTTCCACAGATAAATTGTTTTTGTTTATTGCAATCACCGCCTTTTCATTTTATAATATATGTCAGTATCGCATTATACAGAACGGAGGAGAATATGAGAATTCTTGTTTTTTCTGATTCACACGGCTCTGCGGCGAGGATGCGTGATGCATTGCTCGACCATCCCGAGGCAGATATGATTATACATCTTGGCGACGGCGAGAGAGATTTGCAAAATCTTTCGGAGCATATCGGCAACAGAAGAGTTGTTCAGGTATGCGGCAACTGTGATTTTTATTCTCAGCTGCCCGAAAACGAGATTGTTGAGGCTATGGGGCGAAAAATTTTCTGTTCTCACGGTCATACTGAGTTTGTGAAACACGGCACGCAGTATTTTGTTGAAAAGGCAAAGGCAATGGGTGCACGTATTGCATTATATGGCCATACCCACGAAGCTGTTACTTTTTATGATGACGGACTTTATGTTATGAATCCCGGAAGTATCAGGTCGGGTGAATACGGTGCGATTGATATAAGCACCTCAGGGATAATGCTTCTTAAAATGAAGGTGTAATATAAACCGCCTGACGGACATATATTTTTATTAAAATATGTTCTCAGGCGGTGGTTTTATGTTTGTATATTCCGTTAAAACTTCAAAAACAAAAATTATGGCGGTTGCGTTTGCCGTTGTTGCGGTTGTGATTTCAATTGTTATGCTTTTTATGAATGAGAAAAAGCCTGTCCTGGATAACACGGCAATTAATTACAAAGCAGAAAATTCAGCTCAGCGAACGGCATTTATTTCACAGTTCGGCTGGAAAATATCCGATGAACCCGTTGAAATCAGTGAGGTTATCATCCCCGAAGATTTTGATGCGGGCTACACCGAATATGCCGCTATGAACAAGGCTCAGGGGCTTGACCTTGAAATTTACAAGGGTGTCCGTGCCAAAAGATGGACTTATGATGTTCTTAATTATCCCGGCCTTGAAAATATGAACGGCACGGTGCAGGTAAATTTGCTCATATATGAGGGAAGGGTTATCGGCGGCGATGTGTGTTCGCTTGAACAGGGCGGATTTATCCACGGTTTTGAAATTCCCGAGGGCACAGAACCGCAGACAACGGCTCCGCTGATGAGTGCCGATGTTGTTGAAAAAAGCACCGAAGAAAACAACTATTGATTTTTTGCGAAAAATATGTTACAATGGAAATATAAATGTAACAGCAGTGCAACAAAAATCGTCAAATCTGACACTTATTATATAGAATTGTAAAAACGGAGGACGGGATATGCAGAAAGATACCAAGAGGTTGATATACGAAACCTTTATTGAATTGCTTGAAAAAAAGCCGTTCGACAGGATAACTGTTAAGGATATCGTAGAAACTTGTGAAATCAACCGCAATACATTTTATTATTATTACAGTGATATTTACGATTTGCTCGAAGAGATTTTTATGAAAGAGCTCAACGAACTTGTTGAAGCTCATAAGGAGGGCAAATCGTGGGCAGCGGCATTTATAAAAGTGGCTTATGTTGCCTATGACCATAAAAAGCTTGTTAACAACATCTGTGCATCGAGAAGTTATGAGTATTTTGAGAATTATATGTATAAGGTGTGCAATAAAATTATGATTGACCTTGTGCAGTTTATGGCTCAGAATATGGATGTTGCCGAAGAGGATGTTGAATTTATCGCATCGTTTTATGAATATGCATTTATAGGAATTATTTCGGAATGGTTCAGAACAGGTATGAGAGAAGAACCGCTTGAGCTTGCCTCACAGTTCAGCCTTGTTACAGGCAACATAAAATATTCGCTTCGCAAAGCAGAAAAGAAGTTAAGGCTTAAAAGAGAAAATGATGATCTTGTTTGAGGATAAATCAATAGTTGTATGCGTGAAACCTGCGGGAATTATCAGCCAGAGTGCAGATGGCGGCAAGGATATGATTTCGCTTCTCAATGCTCATTTTGAGCATAACTCAGAGAATGCGAAGGCTTTCCCCGTTCATCGGCTTGACAGAGAAACGGCGGGTGTTATGGTCTACGCAAAAAACTCAAAGGCGGCTGCCGCACTCTCAAAACAGATTGAGCAGAACATAATAAAAAAACATTATTATGCGGTTGTTCAGGGCGTTCCCGATGAAAAAAGCGGAGTGCTCAGGGATTTGCTTTTCAGGGATAAACAGAAGAATAAAACTTTTGTTGTGAAACGTGAACGCAAGGGTGTGCGTGATGCATCGCTTGAATATAAAGTTATCGGTGAGGCAGAAAACAAAGCTTTGCTTGATATTCTGCTCCACACGGGCAGAACGCATCAGATAAGGGTTCAGTTTGCGAGCAGAAAAATGCCGCTTTACGGCGACGGAAAATACGGTGGCGGCAGCGGAAAGCTTGAACTTTTTGCTCATACACTTGAATTCGCTCACCCCATAGGCGGCGAAAAACTTGTGTTTACCGCAAAACCCGATGCGGCGGAATTCCCGTGGAATGAATTTGATATATAAATGATAAAAGACGGCAGATGCCGTCTTTTTTATGCAAACAACAACGGCCCGGTTCAAAGAACCGAGCCGTTAATTTTATTTAAGGATTAGTCAGCTTTGGGAGCATAGAGATCCTTAAGACGAAGAAGATGGTCATATCTTTCAACTGCTGTTTTCTCAGCAAGAGCGAAGAGTTCTTCTGCTCTTTCGGGGAATGAGCGGGTGAGTGATGAATAACGAGCTTCGTTGAGAAGGAATTCTCTGTAGCTGCCTGTTGCGGGCTTGCTGTCGATTGTGAAGGGATTCTTGCCTTCTTCCTTGAGAGTGGGGTTGTAACGGAACATATTCCAGTAACCGCAGTCAACAGCCTTCTTCATTTCTGCCTGGCAGTTAACCATACCGCCCTTGATTGAGTGCATTTCGCAAGGAGCGTAGCAGATAACGATTGAAGGACCCTTGTATGCTTCTGCTTCCTTGATTGCCTTTAAGGT
>JAXJVE010000468.1:0-4546 GCA_036308705.1 Acutalibacteraceae bacterium | reverse complement strand
GAGAAATACTCTGTCAAAGGTCTTGCTTCCCTTCAGGGCCGTTTGCCAGATGCTTATGCACCGTGTGTTGACAATCGGTTATGACGGAGTCACTAAGCTACTCCCCTTTAACTTTATCCATATTTTAGCATATCCGTATTTATTTGTCAATGGGGCATTTATTCCGCAACATAAAACACGGCAAGCTCGCTCACAAGCTCACGGCATATTTCGTTATACATAAACTTCTCGTATTTTTCTTTTTCAAGAAGATTAACGCTTTCGCCGTTACTGTTTGTGATATCGGGGAATTTCTTTTCCGCATCGCCGCTGAAACGCACAAGGTCTGTTTCGGCATATCCGCTTCCGGCAACACGGTCAATCGCATCCGAGATTTCAGAAATTTCGCCCTGAGCTTCTTTGACCATATAATTAATAAGGTATATATTTTCGTTTCCGGGCACACGGGATACGTATGACAAAACTCTGTCGCTCAGATGTGTCCAGCCGTTTAATTTGTTTCTTTCTTCAAGAATGGTGAACGAAATATTCTTGCCGTTGTCATCTTTGGTGTGCAAACGGTTGATTTCGTTAAAAACATCCATCATTTCAAGTATATCCGCCTGAAGCACGGCATATTCTTCTTCGCACTCAACAATTCCGTTCAAAGTGAGCGAGAGCTTTTCCGCTTCATACGAAATATCCTTGCCGAGAATTTCACTTTCACCGCAGATACTCTTTGCCGCATCGCTCCATCCCTTTATTTTTTCCCTGTCATATTCAGAAAGAAGCACGGGATAATCACGGTTTATTTCGGCACGAAGATTAATATATTTTTCAAGAACTTCTGCGTTTTTATGGTTTGATTTTTCAATCATTTCACCCGCATACGCAAAATCGCCGTTTATCGCACTGAATTTTGCGGCAAGATAAAAAATTGTGTTTTTGGAAAGAAAAAATGCAAGAATCATCAGAATAACGGCAGCAACAGATACAATCGCGGCAATAAGAGCATTTCTTTTGCCGTGACCCGAACTTTTTTTGCTGTTTGATGAATTCACCGCCATAAAAATTCCTTTCCCAAAAAATATTTTGTCTGATAATTATATCACATTACCAAAAAATAATCAAACAAAAAAATTTTTCAAAAAATATCAAACAAATGTTTGCATTTCTTGAACATTTGTGCTATAATGAATACGGAAGAACTGTAAATACAAAAGAAAAGAGGATTGTATATGAAACCGATTACCCCTATTCAGCAAAAAATATATGAATTTCTTGTAGAAATGGCAAAAGAAAATATGACACCCAGCGTAAGAGAAATCGGTGCTGCGGTTGGTCTTCGCTCAACCTCTTCCGTTCAGGCAAACCTTGATGCACTTGAGGCGGCGGGCTATATTCAGCGTCCCCCTATGCTCAAAAGATGCATCAAAATCGTTGGTCAGGCAGAAAATATAACCCATGTTCCTCTTCTCGGTACGGTTACTGCAGGTCAGCCCATTCTTGCGGTTGAAGAGATTGAAGGTTATCTCCCCTTCTCAATGCCCGGTGCGAGCGATAAGGAGCTTTTTGCCCTCAAGGTAAGAGGCGAAAGTATGCTCTGGGCAGGTATTCTTGACGGCGATATTGTTATTGTTGAAAGAACACCTACCGCTGTTAACGGCGAAATGGTTGTTGCCCTTGTTGAAGACTCGGCAACGGTTAAAACATTCTATAAAGAAAACGGTCATTTCAGACTCCAGCCCGAAAACGATGCCTATGAACCCATTATTGTTGATGAGGTTGTTATTCTCGGCAAGGTTATTGCAAGCTACAGATATTATTAATGTATATATAAATATAAAAGCGGCGGTTCGCAATGAACCGCCGCTTTGTTTTGTTTAAAGAATAACGCTGAAAAGACTTCTCACATAAGAGAAAATATTTTCAAAAAGAAGCTGAACAGCAACAAAGGGAATCTGTGAGAAACCTGCGGTGCCGAAATTATCATAAAGCCAGAGGCTTGTTTCGGTGAAGAAGGTTGAGGGTTCCTCTTTCTCTTCAACTGCCCATACACCGACTTTTACAAGGATATTTCTGAGCCTGTCTTCAATTTCCTTCTGCTGACCTGTATAGCAAAGTGTGCCGTTTATGAATTCCTCTGCTTCTTCAATTGCAGCTGCAAGTTCTGCAGCGTCTTCAGCACTGAGAGCTGAGGTATCAACCGCCTTTGCGGTGGGAATATAATCGTTCTTGAGTTTTCTTGTATCTCTTGATGCACTGAACTGAGGATATTCTTCGGGAAGAGAATATACATCCTTGATATCATCTGTTGCAAGAAGTCTTGTTGCAAGCGAGATAATGATATCGTTTCTTGCGGTTTTCTCGTGATTCTGAGCATCAAAGTAGAATGTTGTGTCGGGGAGAAGAGCTGTTGAAGCATCAACCACATTATCGGGTGAAATATGGTTATGAGTGTGGTCTGAACAGTTTACACTTGTGTTAGCTTGAACATAATCTTCGCCGAGAGTTTCGCCGACAACCGCACTGTGAACGCCCATAGCGGTTGATGAAAGCTGAATAACACCGTCGGCATTATCATCGTTCCACGAATTACCAATCTGATAAAGAGGAACATCGTAGTCAACGATATTGAACACCTGAACGCCTGCATCAACAAGCTTCTGAATGTTTGCATCGGAATTGAGCTGAGCCTGATAGAAAGCATCTGTCTGCTTTTTGATTTCGGGCTTATCTTTCAGAAGAGCTGCTGAAGCCTCGGGATAATCTTCCTTCGGGCAAAGACCCCAGAGCATTGTTATGTTTGCCGCAATCTCTTCAACGAGGCAATCCGCAACGCTGTGAAGTGCACCTTCAAGCACTCTGTCGGGAAGAATTCTTGCAATAACTTCAATCATTCTTGCGTCTTCTTCATCCATAAGAGTTTCGAGAAAACCGTTATAGAGATATTCTGTATCAAAGAAGGTGAAATTCTTTGTATAAAGGTCGCCTACGATTGTTGAACCGTTGAGTGCGGGAACAATATAAACAACCTTATTAAGATCATTCACAACTTCGGGGTAATACTCAAAAAGACCGTTTGCAACAGAGCCGCCCATACTGATGGGAACAATATTCACCTTATCGTGGCCTGTTTCTTCCTTAACCATCTGAATATAATCATAAAGTTCGTCTACAATCTGACGGTTGTTGCCGAATGAGTTATATGCAAAATAGTAAAGATGGTCTTCGCCTGCAATTTCAGCATAAGCCTGAAGAGGGATGTTGTTATAAATCTGCTGCTTTTCGTAATCGCTGCATTCAGCAACGGAATACATATACTTTTCAACTTCGATGTTGCCTGTGTTCTTGCCGTTTTCGTCGCACATATTAACGGCAAAGCAGTCAAGAAGTACATCACGCAGAGCGTTTGAAAGGCCCGCATCGTTCTGTGTAACAAGAGTGAGAAGAACGGGCACAACTGCTCTCAAAACGATTGATTTGATATCAATTGTTGCGGGGAAACAGCTTATTCTCTTGCCGTCGGCATCGAGAAGATAATCGCCGTTTTCATCAAGTGCCCATACATTTGACTGACCGATACCCGGCACAACGATTGAAGGACATTTTTCACATTCACCGCCGCAATCGGCTTTAACCGTTGCAGAAGCATTGAACGCAAAAACAGAAAGAATAAGCGAAAGTGAAAGAATTACCGAAACTAATTTTTTCATACTCTATTTTCCTTTCTCAAATCAACCTAACAAACCTGTTATAGCTGAAACAACATAAGCAAAAGCATTTGTTACCGCAAGTGAAGGCATTTCAGAGAAGCCGTTTGAGCCGAAGTTATCAAAAAGCCAGTCGCTGAGCTTTGTGAAGAAGCCTTCTTCCTGTGCGGGATAGGGTTCACAAACATTGAACTGAGGATAATCGGGGTTTGAATAAACGTCTGTTATTTTATTTTCAAGAATCAAAAGAGCAATTTCAAGAATAGCTGAGTTCATAGCTGTCTGCTCGTGCTTCTGACCCTTGAAATAGAAGGTTGTATCGGGGAGCATAGCTGTTGAAGCGTCAACGATTCTGTCGGGTGAAATGTGATTATGAGTGGGGTCTGAGCAGTTTGCACTTGTATTCTGCTGAACATAATCTTCGGGGAGAGTTTCACCGATATTTGCCGCATAAGCACCCATTGATGTTGAATCAAGCTGAATGATACCGTCTGCATTTTCGATATCGAATGATTCGCCGATGCCGTACATCTGAATTTCATATTCAGCAACGTTCAGCACTTCAACGCCTTTGTCGATAAGCTTCTGAATGTTTGCATCGGAGTGGAGCTGTGCCTGATAATATTTATCTGTCTGCTCTTTGATTGATGCTCTTTCGGGAGTTGAAAGATATTTTTCAGCCGCTGAAGGATAATCGCGTGAGGGACACATCGCCCACATACTTGTGCTCTTTGTCATAACGTCGTTAACAAGCACTTCAACGCCTTTTTCAAGACCTGCAACCACAACTTCATCGGGAAGAATTCTGAGAATAACTTCAATCATTGATGCTGTTTCAATATCAAAGAAGGTTG
>JAXJVE010000467.1:0-1279 GCA_036308705.1 Acutalibacteraceae bacterium | reverse complement strand
TCAACCTATGCAACATGGTGGATAAGACAGGCTATCACAAGAGCCATTGCCGACCAGGCAAGAACAATCCGTATCCCCGTTCACATGGTTGAAACAATCAACAAGGTTAAGAAAACAAACAGCCAGCTTCTTCACAAAAACGGCAGAGACCCCTCTGCAGAAGAAATTGCAGCAGAACTTGATATGCCTGTTGATAAGGTAAGAGAAATTCTCAGAGTTGCTCAGGAGCCCGTTTCGCTTGAAACTCCCATCGGCGAAGAGGAAGACAGCCACCTTGGTGACTTCATCCCCGATGACGATGCCCCCGCACCGGCAGATGCCGCTTCAATGCTCCTTCTCAAAGAGCAGCTCAACGATGTGCTCAAGACCCTTACCCCCAGAGAGGCAAAGGTGCTTGCACTCCGTTTCGGTCTTGAAGACGGACATCCCCACACTCTTGAAGAGGTAGGCAGTGAATTCGGCGTTACCCGTGAACGTATCCGTCAGATTGAGGCAAAGGCACTGCGTAAACTCCGTCACCCCAGCAGAAGCAAGAAACTCAGAGATTTTATTGATTAATCAGAAAAGCCGAACTCATTTGAGTTCGGCTTTTGGTTTATTCGATTATACAGTATCCGTAAACAACGGGGCCGTCTTCAACACGGTCAAGATATGTTTTGAGTACGCAGTAAAATTTAAAATATGCGTGCTCTCTGCCGTTTTTTGTCCGCCAGTCGCTGAGCTTATAATCGCATCTGAGCAGGGTGGTCAAATCGCCGTTTTCATCCGGCATAGACTGTGTATGCTCATAATCAAAATCGGGCAGACTGTAAAAATGGGCATAGTCTTCCAGCGTTTCACCGTGCGGAATATAAAAAGTGCGTTTATTCTTAAGAAGCCATTTGCAGAAGCGTATTTTAAACTCCGCTTCGCTTATAATTTCAGGCATCATCGTCAGATTCCAAGCTCCTTACAGCAGTTTTCAACGATATTTTCCATATCTGCCATCTTCTTTTCCATATCGGCAACGAGTGCAAACTGAGTACGGCACCTTACAAGATTATGCTCGGGATATGCGGTTTTGAAATAAACATCGCCGTTGATGAAATCGCCGAGGAATCTCATTCCGCATTCAAGGGTCATGAGCTTTGATGAGAATGCAAGCTGATTGATTTCTTCTTTTGTAAGGCTTTTGCCTGCAGTTGAAAGATAGCCCTTTGTGTATGCTTCAAAATATTCAAGGCTGAGCGAAACTTTTGAAACATCCTTTTCATCCTCTGCGGCGGTGTTTGCACCAAAG
>JAXJVE010000466.1:0-3517 GCA_036308705.1 Acutalibacteraceae bacterium | reverse complement strand
TCGCAGGACGGAACGGAAAATGCCGTACTCAGAAAGATTTTCCGAATAACAAAACAAGGAGTGATTCCGTGAGCAAAAAGAAAAGCAAGAAAATGACAATCACCAAAAAACTTTGTGAGGAATCGAGATTTTTCTTTTCCAAATATGAAAACAATGTCACAAGAAGTGCGTTTGTGAAAAACTATCGCAAATTCATTGAATTCTGCAGATCTGAGTTTGACTGCAAAACAACCGAAGAATGCAAAAATCATATAGACGATTATGTTCGGCATCTTATTAATAAAGGTCTGACTACAAATACAATTCATACATATCTAAGCCCCGTTGCATTGTTTTTTAATATACCGTTATCGGATATTGAAAAGCCGAAAAGATGCTCTGCAAAAAACGTAAGAAGCAGAAGCACAAACGGTAAAGTTCAACGCTCGGATAATGACCCTGACAATGAAAAATTTTCCCACCTCGTTGAGTTTTCGAAACGAGTCGGGATCAGACGCCGAGAATACCAGAACCTTCGCGGAAACGATTTCAGAGAGGATAAAAACGGTAATTTTTATGTTTATGTTCGCAAGGGTAAGGGCGGTAAATCACAATGGCAATTGATATTGCCTGAAGATGTTGAGTTTGTAAAAACATATTTTGACGGAACTGAAAACAAGATTTTTGCTTCGGAAGAATTTAAAAACAAACTTGACTTACATAAACTTCGTGCCGAGCAGGCAAAGAGAGCTTATCAATACTTTCTTGATAAGGTCAACAACGAAGAAGGCTACAGAGAAGAACTTGAAAAAATGATCCGCAAACATTGGAACGAACGCAACCTTGACAAAAGAACAAAGAAACCCAAACCGATAAAAAAAGACTTAAGCGGAACATACAAGCTCAGAGGAGAAAACAAAAAGCTTGCCATCAAACACGGACTTCCCGTTGAATACGACCGCTTGTGCGTGTTGGCAACAAGTATTTTTTCTTTGAGCCATTGGAGACTGGGTGTGTGTGTAAATAATTATTTGCTCAATGTTTAAAAATCGTTGTTCAGAAAACAAAACGAGAACCGTAATCTTACATACTTTCTATGGAAAGGTAAACTGCACCGAAATATCTACAGTTAAGCAAAAAACAAACCTGTTCTTACATACTTTAAGTGAACAACAAAAACACGAAAAAATGCTTGTTCAGAAAACAAAATGAGAATCGTAATCTTACATAATTTCTATGAAAAGGCAAATTGCGTTAAAATCATAATTCCAAATCAACAAGTCGGATGATTATCCGATTTAAATAAAAACCAAAGAAAGGAGATAGTTATCATGACCGATTTTGAACGGGAGACACTCGAAAACTGGGCATATGATGTTTCTGAAAAACCAACTTTTCCGGATTCCCATAAAAAAAGTGAAAACGGAAACACAAATGAATTTGTTTTTTGTTTTGAAAATCTCGGCTTCAAAAGTATGAAAATATCTATTAAAAAGAAAACAAATTATGAATACTCAGTAACAGTCCGCGAAAACCTTGAATGAATATTACAACTTAATTTGTAAAAGTTAAGAGAAAGGAGAGATGCTTTTTGCAGCGTATTTTTAACGGCTCAACCGTAATTTATCTTGTAAGCAAAAAAGAAAAGTCTGACAGTACCGTCGGCGAATACCTGAACAGTGAAATCTGCATGGCAAAAGAGCTCGGCTACAAACCCGTGGTTATGATTTCGGGCGATGACAGTCTTGAAGATAACACGGAAATGCTTGTATCAATAAACAAGGCGGAAGCCGCAAGAAATGAAGCTGCTGTGTGTGAGGATATCGCAATTTAAACAATTTATGCAGGAGGGAAATAAAATCATGACAACGATTCCTGCACAAAGCATGAATAATGCGGCGGATACATTCACCAGCCGCATTATTCGCAACCAATCTATAAAATAATTCTGAAAGGATTAAAAAAAATGAAAAAAACTTATAACATCGCAGCATACTGCAGAACTTCTTCTGACAGTTCATCAACAGAAACTCAGAAAACAGCCGTCAGACAATATGTTGAAAAGCACTTTCCCGATTCTGATGTCAGTTTTTTTGAAGACATAGGTGTATCAGGCAAAACTTTTGAAAACCGTCCCGTGTATCAGAAACTGCGTCAACATTTACTTAACGGTACTTACGATATTTTTATCGTTAAAAACCTTTCAAAATATTCACGCTATGTTAATGATGGGCTTGAAGAATTCTGCACTCTGAGTTGTTCGGGTGTTCGTTTTATATCAATTGAAGAAAAAATTGATATTCCTGGCGATGAAAAATAACTTATAAAGTATTCTGCATAAAACATAAAAAGGCGGCGGAAATATTTACCGCCGCTTTGTTTCTGAAATGGCCTTGAAAAAAGAGTCAAGGCCATATACAATATTAATGAACACTACGAAAGGAAAAAACCATGGCTGAAACTTTTAACATAGCGGGTTACGTCAGAATTTCAGTTGACGACGACCCAAAAAATAAAAACATCTCTATTGAGCATCAGAGAGAAATTATCAAGGATTTCGTTGAAGAGAACTTTCCAGGTTCAAAACTCACTTTTTATGAAGACAGAGACAAATCGGGATACACCTTCGAAAAACGCCCCGGATACCAACAGATGCGTCCGCTTCTTATGAACGGCACCTATGATATTCTTATTGTTAAAGATTTCTCAAGATTTTCACGCCGTAACAGCAAGGGTCTTGGCGAACTTGAGGATTTACGCGATGCCGGACGCAGAATCATCTCTATTGGCGATAACATCGACTTCCCGAATGATGATGACTGGATCCGAATTCAGCTTGCTTTTCTTGTTAATGAAATGCCCGTAACCGATACATCAAAAAAAGTAAAAAAGGTCGTTGAAAAGCGTCAGGAAAAAGGCGAATGGATAAGTGCTGCACCTTACGGCTATAAAATGGCTGTGCCGAGCAAAGATCCGTTTATAGTAGTCCCCGAGGAAGCTGAGGTTGTCCGCAAAATCTTTGAACTGTATAACAATGGCTGGGGCTATAAGAAAATAGCAAATTATCTTACGGATAAACACATTCTTACGCCTCGTGCAAGCCAAAAAGCAAGAATGGAAGCAGAAAACAAGCCTAACAGTATCAAGGCAAAATCTGTATGGAGCATTGCTACAGTTCAGAGTATCTTGTGTAACAACGCCTATATCGGAACGTTAACTCAAGGTAAAACAACAAGAACAAAAATCGGCGGCAAAGCAGTTTCGAAACCTGCAACAAATCAGTTTGTTTTTGAAAACCACCATGCTGCCATTATTGACTTCAAGACTTTCAAAGCTACACAGGAAGCAATGACGGCAAGAACCAGAAATCACTACAGAGGTCAGAAGAAATACGATAATTTCTATTCGGGATTGATGGTTTGCGGTGACTGCGGAAGCCCGATGTTTCCGATGAGCAAAAAGGCAAATGATGCATATCGCTGCGGAGAATATCATAAAAGAGGTCTTAAAGCCTGCACAAGCCATTTTGTAAAGGTTG
>JAXJVE010000465.1:0-4233 GCA_036308705.1 Acutalibacteraceae bacterium | reverse complement strand
TTAAAAAAATTACGTTTGCAATTGCGGTAACTCCCGCAACGGCAACTATAACCGCAACAATACCTGCAAGTATGCGGCGGATTAATTTTTTGATTTTTGTTTTATCTTTCATTTTTATTCTCCTGTACACCACATTATAAAAAAGGCACAGCATGGGGCTGTGCCTGATTTAATTAAAATGCAAATATTGAAGTAATGCTGAGCCAGATATATTTGAAGAATGATGCAATCTGATCAATAACTTCGTGCTCGCTTCCGTAGAAAACAAATCTTTCAAGAGCTGCTTCATCTTCTGCGTAGTAGTCCTGATATCTGATAACTTCTGTATCGTAATCTCTTGTGCCTTCTTCAATGTCAATAATACGAACGCCTCTGTTGTGGTCGCCGTATGAACTGAAGCCTACGCCGGGAGTGTTTACAAGGTCAACGCCCTGATATTCAACCTCAAATGTGTTCTTATGGTCGTGACCGAAGAACATTGCAACAACATCGCCCTGAGCAACAACTGTTTCAAACTGCTCGCCGTCAAATGTGCCGGGGCAGGGCATTTCGTTGAGTTCGCCTGTTCTGAGATATTCGGGGATGAATGCGTTATATTTGTATTCGCCTGTTTCTTCGTTGTATACTTCAACGTATTCGTAGCCGTCTTTTTCAGCTGCGGGAACTTCCTTGATAACATCGTAGATTTCGTTAACAATAATGTGCTGGAACATCATTGAAGGAACTGCTTCGCCGCCGTTCTGAGCCTTGAGTTCGTTTGATGTTTTAACATACCAGTCAAGCTGATCCTGATGAACAAAGTCGTAGCCGCCTCTTTCATCGTCATACATATTTGAGTCAATCATCCAGAGGTTATATGCAACTTTTGTTGCATCGTCTTTTGAATAGATGGGAACATTGTATGTACCGCAGCCGTAGAGAGCCTCGCCGTCATCAACTGCAACGCAGCAGTCGTAGCTCATATAAATTTCCATCTGCTCTTCTTTTGAAACTATTTCTTCAGCATCGTGATTGCCGAAAACAACCGCAACGGGAACATCATATTTTTCAAAAATTGACATATATCTGCCGATTGCAGCCTTAACAAGAAGAAGGTCGATTGCGTGAATTCCGACAGTTGATGCACCTGCTGAAATATTGTCGCCTGTAAGAACAACAAGGTCGGGATTTGCGTAAACAATCATTTCTTCGATGTAATCTCTTGTGATATCGAGAAGAAGGGGGCCGTCCTGAATATCGGAAATCTGCATAATGCGGAATTCACCGTTATCATTGAACTGAAGTTTTGCGTCTGTTTCTGCTGATGCACTTGCGGGAAGAAGCATACCGAAGGTAAGAACAAATGCAAGAATAATTGAAAATGCTTTTTTCATAATCCGTTTCTCCTTATAATAATATGATTATCTATTATATCATTAATTTCTGCCTGCAACAAGAACAACTTTAAATTCAATGTTGTGCACAAAAAGAAAACGGCAATTTTGTTAAAAATAACAAATGAAAAAAAGCGGTTTTGATTTACAAACAAAAGAGAAAATGTTAAAATAAAATGTAATTAAATTTTCAAAAAGGAGAGTTTTTATGGAAAAAGTTGCAATTTACGGAGCAGGTTCACTCGGTACGGTGCTCGGTGCATATATGACTAAAAACGGTGTTGATGTTGAGCTTGTAAACCGCAATAAGGCTCATGTTGCCGCACTCAACGAAAAGGGTGCAAAAATTACGGGAACGGTTGAAATGACGGTGCCCGTCAACGCAATCACACCCGATGAAATGAGCGGAAAATACAGCGTTATTTTTCTTATGACAAAGCAGCTTCACAACCCCGAAGTTGTAGCTTTTTTAAAGCCGTTTCTTACCGATGACGGCGTTATCGTAACTCTTCAGAACGGTATTCCCGAGCCTGGAATTGCTGAAATCATAGGCAAAGAGCATACTATGGGCTGTGCGGTTGAATGGGGTGCAAACCTTTCTGCCCCCGGCGAATGTGTGCTCACAAGTGAGCCCGACAGCCTTTCATACCATATGGGTAAAATGGACGGCATTACGGATGCACAGGTTAAAACGGTAACAGAGCTTCTTGAAAAAATGTGCCCCGTTCATTTTGAAGAAAATCTTATCGGCACAAGATGGTCAAAACTTCTCATCAACGCAACTTTCTCGGGTCTCGGTACTGTTGTGGGCGGTACTTTCGGTGCGGTTACGGGCGATGCGTATGCAAGAAAGGTTGCAATCCGCTGTATGAAGGAGTGCATTGATGTCGGTCACGCCGCAGGCGCTGAGTTTGCTCCCGTTCAGGGCAAAAACATAGTGGGTCTTTTCTACTATAAAAACGCACTCAAGCGTAAATTCGGTGAAATGCTTATTCCTGTTGCTATGAAAAAGCATAAGGATATCATCCCTTCAATGCTTCAGGATATCCGCAACGGCAAGCCCTGTGAGGTTGATGCAATCAACGGCGTTGTTTGTGAATGGGGTAAAAAGTGCGGTATACCCACACCGATTAACGACAGAATCGTTGAAATTATTAAGAAAGAGCAGTCAGGCGAACTTAAACTTGAACAGTCAAACATCAAACTGTTTGAAGATTTGCTTTAAGAAAATTTTTCCTTGACAAATAAAAATAACAAGGATTATACTATGTAAAGTGATATTACTGAAAGGAGGCGGGAACAATGACAATGAAAATAAACTCACTTAAGATAACCGAAGTGTTGTGCCCGCAGGCTGAGTAATATTGCGTAATTTTTGCGTATAAAAACACAAACAGCACTTTCAGTCGGCGAAAGTGCTGTTTTTTTCTGTCTATATTATATCATAGAAGCTGTTAAAAAACAAGACTGTTAAATTTTTATGATATGATATAAAATTAATGCAAACAGTTAAGGTGGTGAACCTTTATGGGAAAGAAAAAGGAAAAACTCCCCAAACCCCCGAAACCCGAAAAGGGTAAATTCCCCAAACCGTTCCTCAGGGTGCTTGAAGATGCGGGTCTTTCAACAAAAAATCTGATATATTGCTGTACGGGTGATATGGATAACGAAGCCTGCTATTGCTCGGCATGGCTCAGTTTTGATGAAAAAGGTTTTTATGTTGCTCTCGGCGATGAAGAAATTGTCAGGTCAAAGCGTAAAAGTCAGATAACAGAGCCGAAATATACGGTAAGTGAAATCCGCAGTATACCGCTTGATGATGTTGATTCCCTTGAAGCTGAAAGATATGTTTCAACAGGCAGACTCATTATAAAAAAAGACGGCGAGCAGATAAGCGTTGTGCGTTTTTCGATAGGAAAAATCGCTCAGTTTGAAAATTTTGTAAGAGCCTTTAATTCCTATAAAGAAAAAGGCGAAGCTGAAGTGCCGACCTCGGATGAGCCTGAAGAGAAGAAGTGTCAGAAATGCGGCAGACCCTGTCCTCCGGGCAAGGATTTTTGCCCCAAACACAACAAAAATTCTTCAACCGCTGTCAGACTTTTCAAATTCTTCGGCGGTTATATCCCGCAGATAGTTTCGATTATAGCAATTATGCTACTCGGTGCGGCAGTTACCGTTTTTATTCCGCAGATAAGCACACGTTCGCTTTTTGATGATGTGCTTGCAAACCCTGACGGATTGCCCGTTGCCGAGCTTATAAAAGCTCTCGGTGTGCTTGTGCTTTCTATTTTCGGCATAAGGCTTCTTAACACGGTTCTTACCGTTATTCAGCAATACATAACGGGCGGAATAATGCCGAATGTTATCTATGATATCAAAGTTAAAATTTTCAACGCAATGCAGAAGCTCTCCGTTAATTTTTATTCGTCAAAGCAGACAGGCTCACTTATGGAGCGTGTTATAAGAGATGCCAACAATATTTATTGGTTTTTTGTTGACGGTCTGCCTGCCCTCATAATTGATATTTCAACGGTAATCGGTGTAATAGTGATAATGTTTGTTATGAGCTGGAAGCTGTCGCTTATAACTATTGTTGCAATCCCGATAATTCTTATGTTTTTGTATTTCGGCGATAAATTCTTCCGCTCAATGCACCACAGAGCGTGGCTTTACGGTGCAAGAGTTTCCGCTATGGTCAGCGACAACATCAACGGTCAGCGTGTTATAAAAGCTTTTGCCAAGGAAGACGATGAGTTCGGCAGATTTGAAAAACTCAGCGGTGAACATATGAAAGCGGAGCTTAAACTTGCACTTTCAGAGGCAACTTTATTCCCGATTCTTGAAGTGCTTGTGCTTCTTC
>JAXJVE010000464.1:0-6960 GCA_036308705.1 Acutalibacteraceae bacterium | reverse complement strand
GCATTATTCCAGGTGTTATAGTTGACGTAATCTTCATTCTCGGCCACGCAGTTGTTGCCGCCGCTCTCGGCGTTGCAATCCTTATGCTTATCAGCAAGCTTGCAGGCCCGATGAAGAAGAAAAAGGAAAAGAAAGCCGATAAAAAACCCGAAGCGGTTACAAAATAAAAGGAGAGATTTTGATGGAAAATATCAATACCGCTCCCGTAATTGAACCCGAAAATACGCTCAGACCCGAGAAAAAATTCGGCAAACCCGAAATATTTATGATTCTTGCCGTTATTCTCAGCACAATAACGCAATCATTATCAGGTTTTTTTTCAGCACTGTTCTCTGAACCTGCCGATGAGATTGCGGAAAAATTCCCCGAGTATACATCATTGATTTCTACCATTGCAAGCGGTGCTATAAGCAATGCTACAAGTGTTGTGTGCACGGTTTTATCAATTGTTGTTTATGCTCTCTTTGCATATTTTTCATATAAGAAAATTGGCAAAGCCTTTCGTTTTCTCGGCGCTGTATTTGTTGCAACAACGCTGATGAATCTGTTTGACAGAACATTGGGTCTGGTTACTCTGAGTATAATAGATTTTTATTCTGTTAAAGGCTTATTAGAATCACATATTGATGCTTTTTCAACAATAATATCGGTAATCGCAATTATTGAGTTAATAATAAACCTGATTGTTGCGGCGGCAGCCGGTGTGCTGAGCCTGATGTTTTTTGAAGGCAAAATCAAATTCAGGAAGAAAGAAAAATCCCCCGTTCCGCAAGAAAATATCAATGAAAAACCCGTTACAGAGCTCGAAAATACCGTTAAACGCAAAAAGAAAAAGTTTGGTAAACCCGAAGTTTTTATGCTTCTTTCGCTTATTCTTACCGAAGGTGTGCTCAATATAGGGTTTAACCTTATCAGGTCTTTTGTAACAACAGTTCTCAATATGGTTTGTCCGATGATAATTTCAAAAACAGGTAACGACGAAACAATACGTCTGATTTTTGAAATACTGCAAAATATCTCAAATTATGTATTTAATGTGTCTGAGATTATTCTTGTTTTTGCCGTAATTGTGATTTTTGCGTTACTTGCATATAAAAAGATGAAACGCAGGGCAGTTTTCCTTGGCGTTGTTTTTACTGCAACAAATATTTCGTGGCTGCTGTTATACGGTCCGCTTACATTTATCAGAAACATAATATCTTCAACGATAAGTGCGGTCAGTATGCATTTGCTTGAAGAGGGAAGCCTTAGAGCTACGGAATATTCGACGATAACTATAGTTCAAGGTATCGTAATCGGTCTGAGTGAAAACATTATTTTGTTTATCGGAATGGTGGTTGCCGTCGTTTCGGGATTGCTGATTATTATGGCATTAAACGGTAAACTCAAAAAGAAGAAAAAAGAACCCGAAGCAATTGAAACATCTGAAATAACAGAAGCAAATTAAAAGGAGGATAAAATAATGGAAGAACTCAACAACGTTCCCGTTCAGGAACCTGAAAATACGGTTAAAACCAAAAAGAAAAAGGTAAAACTCGACAGAGCCGAGAAATTTATGATTCTCGCAATTGTTGTTGCTCAGGGTGTTGTGCCTTTTGCAACAAGCCTTATCAATATGATATTTACATTCATTAAATCAGATATGAGCAGCCTGATGTTAAAAGGTCTTACACCCAATGAATACAATTTCATTTACACTATTTTCAGCAGTTTCACAGATTCAATTTATGTAATTCTTACATCGGTGCTTTCAATTGTTGCTGTTATGATTATTGCATATTTTGCATATAAGCACAAAAGATTAAAGAATGCTGCAGCATTCCTTGGTGTATATTTTGTTTCACAGGACTTTTTACAGGTATTTATCGAAAGCCCCGTCAAACATGTTCTGAGTAATATTGTTGATATTTTCAACTTAATCGCTCAGGGTATTGAAGTAACGGATTACGAAATGCAGAGAGTTGTATATGCATTAACAGGTTTTGCAAGCAGCTCAATGCAGTTTATCGTTGACCTTGTTTGCCTGATTGTTACTGTTGTTGCGGCAATCGCTCTTCTCAGAATCGTAAACGGCAAGCTCAAAATCAAGTTCAAGAAAAAGAAGAAAGGCGAAACCGAAGAAGTTCAGGCAACTGAAGAAATTCAGGAAAATGCATAAAAATCAGGAAGACGGCATCTGCCGTCTTCTTTTTTTGAGCAAAAACCATTTGCATTATGCAGACTTTGGGGCTATAATGTAAAATGGAGTGATATGATGATTGCAAAAGACGTTAAAATAATTGAATATTCAAAGCCCGTTGAGTTTTTCAACACCCTGACCCACTCCGTTGCGGCGGTTATGTCGGTTGTCGGGCTTGTGATGATAGTGATGAAAGCGGAGGGTTTCCGCGAAACATTCGCATCAGCGGTCTACGGTCTTTCGCTGATAGCGGTTTATACCGTTTCAAGCATATATCACGGGCTGAAAAAAAGCGAAGCCAAAAGAATTGCAAGGCTTATTGACCACATGACGGTGCCGATTCTCATTGCGGGCACGGCAACTCCGTGCACACTCATCGGTCTATACAGAATAAATATTCCCGTAAGTATCCTGATTTTTGTTCTTGCCTGGCTCTGCACGGGATTCGGCATAATTTCAAAGTTTTTCTTCTTTGAAAAGCTGAGCAAAATAACTCCGATTGTCTATATTCTCGCAAGCCTTGTTATGATGGGATGTGCCGTGCCCCTGCTCGGTCAGATGAAAACAAAGGCGTATCTCGGGCTTGGCGACGGCAATATTTTCTATCTTATCGGTGCATTTTTCTGTTTGCTCGGTGTGAAAAAGCCCGCTTGCCACGCAATTTTCCATTTTCTTGTTGCATTCGCAAGTTTTATTCATTTTTATGTGATTTATCTATACATATTCTGAGAGGTGTGAACGTTTTGAATCTTGCCGATATCAGGTTTTTTCAGTGGCTTTACGCTAAGAGAAGAGATTTTCTTTATTATAAACTCTGGCCGAGGTTTTATAAAAAATATTCAAAAAAACCCATTGACGAAAAAAAGATTGTTCTTGCATACTCCGAGCTTTATAAGACGATGCCCGATAACCTTGTTTCAGTTAAAAATTACCTTGAATCAAAGGGTTATAACTGCGTGGTTATAAATAAATCCGAGGGTGCAAAGCTCAGCGGGAATTTTTTTGTTAACGAAATCAAAAAGTGCTTCTGCTGTAAGGAATATTTTGAGGCTTGCGGCGATGCAAAAGCAGTTTTTCTGACCGATTATTTCTTCCCCGCGTATGCGTGCAAGCCCCGTGAAGGTCAAAAAATCGTTCAGCTCTGGCACGCCTGCGGTGCGTTCAAAAAATGGGGCTATTCAACAGCCGAAAAAAAGTGGGGTGCAACCAAAGCAGACCTTGACCGCCACCCCGTTCATAACACTTATACCCATGTCTGCGTTTCGTCGCCCAAGGTAAAATTCGCCTATGCCGAAGCCTTCGGCTGCAGCGAAGATGTTGTGACCGCACTCGGTACACCGAGAACGGATGTATATTTTGATAAGGAATTTGTGGCATCGTGCCGTGAAAAGCTGATTGAAAAATTCCCGAAAATTGCGGGCAGAAAAATTATTCTTTATGCACCTACTTTCAGGGGCAACAATCTTGCATCGTCTTATGCGGAAAACAAGCTCGATATTGAAAAAATGCGTGCTTCGCTGAGCGAGGATTATGCACTCGTTATAAAACTGCATCCGCTTACCGCAAAGGCGTTTTCGATTGATGAAAACGATGATTTTGTTTTCAACGCATCAAACGGCGTTGAGATTGAAACGGCACTCTGTGCCGCCGATACGGTCATAACGGATTATTCATCGCTGATTTTTGAATATGCAATTCTCGGCAGACCGATGATTTTCTTTGCCTATGACCTTGCGGAATATGATGATTCACGCAGTTTTTATTTTGATTATGAAAGCTTTGTGCCCGGCGAAATCGTTACGGATACACAGGCGATAATCAGTGAAATCAAACGCCTTGAAACGCAGTTTGATGCCGAAAAAGTCCGCAGATTCAGAGAAGATTTTATGTCCGCCTGTGACGGCAACTCAACTCAGAGAATAGTTGAAACGGTTCTCGGATAAAACAGTATAAATTGATTTTTATAAAACGGATTGTTCATAAGAGCAATCCGTTTTGCTGTTTTGGAAAAAAGATGCGTAACCGAGGCGGGTTTGGGGGCAAAAACGCAGAGTTTTTATACAAATTCATTCAAAAGTGTATAATAATATGATTGTGCGGTACTTGATATTTTATAATAAAGTGATATAATATATAATCAGATATATATGTTTTGATGGAGGACGAGATGAAAAAAAACATATACCTTGCGCAGATTAACGTCACTTACAGTGACCGCATTGCATATCTTCCGTATGCGGCGGGCTGTATTGCCGCGTATGCGCAAAGCGATGATGAATTTAATCAAAAATTCAATATCGGCGAGCTTCTTTTTCTCAGAGAAAATCCCGACGATGCTTTGAAGAGAATTGAAAATCCCTTTATTGTTGGATTTTCGTGCTATATATGGAATATGGAATATAATCTGCTCCTTGCAAGAAAAATCAAGGAAAAGTATCCCGAATGTTTAATAGTTTTCGGCGGGCACAATATTCCTTTCAACACCGAAGTGCTTGAAAAAGCTGAGTTTGTTGATGCACTTATTCACGGCGAAGGCGAGCGTGCTTTTGTTGAATACTCAAAAGCGGCGGAGAAAAACGATTTTTCGGCACTGAAAAACATTTCATATCGCATCGGCGGTGAAATTTTCCCCGCAGTTGAGGGCAAAACCTGCCTTTCGCTTGAGGAAATGCCGTCGCCCTATACGGCGGGTTTCTTCGATAAGATGATTGAGGATTATCCCACGATTGATTTTCAGGCAACGCTCGAAACCAACAGAGGATGCCCGTATTCCTGTGCATTCTGCGACTGGTGTTTCACGGAGAAAATCAGATATTTTCCGATGGAAAAAATCAAAAAAGAAATCGACTGGATGTCCGATAAAAAAATATCCTATTGCTACTGTGCCGATGCAAACTTCGGCATATCGTCAAGGGATATCGAGGTTGCTCAGCACGTTGTTGACTGCAACAAAAAAAGCGGATATCCGCAGATATTCAAGCCTTGCTACGCAAAGAACAGCGATGAAAATATTTTTGAAATCGGCAAGCTTCTCAACAAAAACGGCGTTGACAAGGGTGTTACCCTTGCTTATCAGTCAATGTCGCCCGAGGTGCTCGAAAACATCGGCAGAAAGAATCTTGACATAAATTATTACTCACGCCTGAATGCACTCTACAGTGCCGAAGGCATACCGACTTATACCGAGCTTATTCTCGGCTTGCCGGGTGAAACATACGAATCATTCTGCAACGGTCTTTGCAGTCTGCTTGAAGCAGGTCAGCATAACTCGATAACGGTATACACCTGTCAGGTTTATTGCAACTCGCCTCTCGCACAGCCCGAATACAAAGAAAAATACGGCATCAGGTGGGAGAGAGTCCCCCTTCACGGCATACATTATCCCGCGAATTTCAACGGTGTGCAGGAATATTACGATATTATAGTTGAAACAAAGGATATGTCAAAAGAAGAATGGGTGAAGGCGAATATGTTTTCGGTCTGCCTTCAGAGTTTTCACCATCTCGGTCTGCTCAGATGTTTTGCGATTTATTCAAGGTACGAATCGGGGATTTCGTATTATGAATTCTATAACAGGCTTCTTGACTATATTTATTCGGATTCATCAAAATATATCTACGGTTTGTTCAATATGATAAGGAGCAAAACAGAAGATACCGAAAATTCAGACTGGTGCTATCAAAGCGATATTTTCAGTAAAGTCGGCTGGTATTTTGAGGAAGGTGCATTCCTCGATATGGCATATAATTCCGATATATTCTGGCAGGAAATAAAGGGATTTGTTGATTCGCTCGGCATTGACGAAGATATCAGAAACGCTCTTTTTGATTATCAGAAGTCAATCATCCGCCTTCCGGATCAGGAAACGGTGGTTGTTGAAAGCGATTATGATTTCTATAACTATTTTGAAAATATCTATGAAGATAAATATTCGTCTTTGAAAAAACAGAAAAACAAGCTCGTTATTGAGCTTGAAAAGAAGGTTGATTCATGGGCGGTATATGCAAGAGAAATTATATGGTTCGGCAAACGCCGAAGTGCAACTCTCTGCACAAACCCGAGGGAAAAGATTGAACTGAGCTATTAAAGATTCGATTAAGGAGAAGAAAAAATGAAAAATGTTTATATGGTTCAGGCGTCGCAGACATACGGCGGCAGCATTTTCAAATCGGCATATCTGCCGTATGCTGCGGGTCTGCTTGTTGCCTATGCATGGACAGACGAAGTTGTCAAAAAAGAATATTGCTTCAAAAGATTTATATTCACCCGTGAAGATGTTGAAACTGCGGCATCTTCGCTCGAAAACCCCGCAGTTATCGGTTTTTCAAACTATATCTGGAACACCGAGTATAACAAGGTTCTTGCAAAAAGAGTAAAGGAGCTTTATCCCGAATGTGTTATCATCTTTGGCGGACACAACGTGCCGCCCGATACAAGCTTCCTTGAAGATTATGATTATATTGATTTTCTTATTCACGGCGAAGGCGAAGAGGCGTTTCTCTCGCTTCTTGTTGAGCTGACAAAAGCTCAGCCCGATTTCAGCTCGGTTCCGAACCTTTCGTTCAGAAACGAAAACGGCGGATACACAAGCACTCCCGTTGAAGTTCTTACAAAAACGGAGTATCCTTCGCCTTATCTTACGGGCATTTTTGATGATATCATCAAAGAAAATCCCGATATGCAGCTTGATGCGATTCTCGAAACAAGCCGAGGCTGTCCCCGAAACTGTGCTTACTGTGACTGGGGCTGCACAAACTCAAAGGTGAAGCTCTTCCCCATTG
>JAXJVE010000463.1:0-20667 GCA_036308705.1 Acutalibacteraceae bacterium | reverse complement strand
TCCAGGGCTGGTTCGATGCAGAAGGCAATCCCATGCCCGCAAACGTTCCCGCTGTTCAGAATCAGGCTTACTATGCTAAGTACGAAGCTATCAAGTATGTAGCAACATTCGATGCTGCAGGCGGTCAGTTCGCAGACGGCAACGGCACAGCAACATACGAAGGCATCTACAACAGCACAATCGTTAAGCCCGCTAATCCCACTAAGGAAGGTTACACCTTCAGCAAGTGGTCACCCACAGTTCCCAACAGAATGCCCGCTAACGACGTAACATACACAGCTCAGTGGACAATCAACAGCTACAAGATCAACTACTATGTAGATGGTGCTCTTGTATGGACTGATACATACCAGTACGGTGCAGACGTTACAGCTTGGACTTATGTTCCTGCTGAAGGCGTAAGCTTCGGCGGCTGGGGCGATCAGGTTCCTGCTACAATGCCCGCAACAGATGTAAATGTTTACGGTACAACAGGCGTTAACACTTATAATGCTATCTTCACAATTGACGGTGAAGTATATGCAACAGTTCCCGTTGCATTCGGTGCAGCTATCACAGCTCCTGAATATGAAGTTCCCGCAGGTTATACATTCAGCGGTTGGTCAGTAGACGCAACAATGCCCGCTCATGATGTAACTTACAACGCAACTCTTACAGCTAATACCTACAATGCTATCTTCTATCTTGACGAAGCAAAGACTCAGGTATACAAGACTGTTCCCACCGTATTCGGTGAAGAAATCGCATTCCCCGCTGATCCCACAATGGATGGTAAGGAATTTGATTCATGGGATAACGATGCTACCGTTATGGAAGCAGGCGATATGGAATTCGTAGCTATCTGGAATGATATCGAATACTACATTGAGTTCTACAATGCAGAAGGCGATATTATCGCAGAAGATTACCTCTTCTGGGGCGACGAAATCACATTCCCCGAAGATCCCGCTCTTGAAGGTCACGAATTCAAGTACTGGACAGTAAACGGCAAGCCCGTAACTGCTCCCGCAACTGTTAACGGCGACCTTGTTGCTGAAGGCAGCAACTCAATCACATTCGAGCCCTACTTCTCAATCATTGGTTACGACGTTATCTACATGGTAGACGGCGAAATCTACAAGACTGAGACTTATGAATTCGGTGCAGATATCGTAATCCTTGCTGACCTTGTTAAGGAAGGCTACACATTCTCAGGTTGGGATACAGAACTTCCCGCAACAATGCCCGCATACGACATCACAGTTAACGGTTCATTCACAGTTAACCAGTATGATGCTCTCTTCTATGTAGACGGTGCTCTTGTTGCTACAGTTCCCACAAACTTCGGTGAAACACCCGCAGCTCCCGACGTTGCAGATGCTAAGCCCGGTTACACATTCCAGGGCTGGAATCCCGCTCTCGCAGCTATGACAACTGCAGGCGCAAGCTACAACGCAGTATTCACAGCAGCAGGCGATACACCTTACACTGTTGAAATTTACACAATGGATACAGAAGGTAACTATGATGCACCCGTTGTTGAAAACCTCACAGGTGCAACAGATACAATTGCAACTTATAAGCCCGAAGCTAAGACAGGCTTCACAATCGATGAAGGTAGTGTCCTTGAAGGTACAATCACTGCTGACGGCAAGCTTGTTCTTAAGGTTTACTACATCCGTAACCAGTATACATTCAAGACTGTTGTTGACGGTGAAGAAACAGTAGCAACATATTACTATGATGCAGCTGTTACAGCTCCCGCAGATCCCGCTAAGACAGGTTATACCTTCACAGGTTGGGATAAGGAAGTTCCCGCAACAATGCCCGCTAAGGATGTAACTCTTACAGCTACATGGCAGATTAACCAGTACACAATCAGCTTCGTAGATACAGGCGATGTTGCTTATGCTGACATCACTCTTGACTACAACGCAGAAGTTGGTACAGTTAAGGAACCCGTGAAGACAGGTTACACATTCGCAGGTTGGGATAAGGAAATTCCCGCAAATATGCCCGCTGAAGATACAGTAATTACAGCTACATGGACAATCAACCAGTACACAATCACATTTGTTGATACAGGTGATGTTGCTTATGATGCAATCACTCAGGATTATGCAACAGATATCGATGATATCGCTGATCCCGTGAAGACAGGTTACACCTTCACAGGTTGGGATGTAGAAATTCCCGCAACAATGCCCGCAACTAATGTAACAATCACTGCTACATGGACTGTAAACTACTACAACGCAACATTCGTAATCAATGGTGTTGAAACCGTTAAGTCAACAGCTTACGGCACAATGCCCGAAATTCCTGACGCAACAAGAGTTGGTTACACCTTCGACGGTTGGGATAAGGAAGTTACAACAATGCCCGCTGAAGATGTAGTTTACACAGCACTTTACACAGCTAACACCTATGACGCAATCTTCGATGCAGACGGTGGTAAGTGGACAGACGGCGAAACATCAAAGGCTGTTGCTACAGTATTTGATACCGCTATCATCGCTCCCACAGAAGATCCTGCAAGAGAAGGTTATGTATTCGCAGGTTGGGAACCCACAGTTGGTAACATGACAGCTGAAGGTATGACCTTCAAGGCTATCTGGACTCAGGACCTCAACTACTGCCGTGTTCAGCTCGTAACTCGTACAACAGCAGGTGTTACAAACGCAAGACTTGCTGCTTATGACATCAAGGTTATGGAAAGCCCCATCAAGGTTCAGATCGCTTGCACCGACGGTTCAGGCTTCACATGGACTTATGACAGAAACGACTATAAGGTTCCCGGTGACCTCACAACATCAGGTCTTGTAGCAGTTAAGGGCTATACAGCAGAAGGCGTTGAAATCACTGACGGTTCAACACCCGCATACGAAATCTGGACTATCGTTACTGTTATCACAGAAGGCGATTACAAGGTTCGTGCAAAGGTTGACTACTCATCAACATCTTGGGAAAACATCGATCTCGCATATGATTATCATTGCGAATACGAAGAATCAACCACAGATGAAACAAAGATCATCTCTGTTGACGTTGCAGCTCCCGTTGTTAAGCGTGGTACTGTTAACCCCGTAACAATCGTTACAGCAGACGATGTATCAAGACTCAGAATCACAATGAGCCTTGATGACGGTACAGAAAGAATCGTTTCCTACTCACAGACCAGCACCGTTGTTGACTATACAAACAATGGCGACGGTACAGCAACTTGGGTACTCAACATTAAGTTCACATACTCAGGCACAGCTGACGAGCAGGTACAGGATTGGACAATTTGGTACCGTGCAACAGGCGATAAGGCTTGGAACGAAACTCAGAAGTCATTCGAAGTTAAGGTTACAAGATATGAGCCCGTTGAAGAAACTCCCGATGCAACATACGATCCCTTCACAGTTGTATCAGTTAAGGCTGAAGCAACAGCTGTTAAGGCTAAGTATACTCCCGTTGTAATTGTTACAACATCCGATGCTACAAAGGTTAGAATCAATAACCAGAATGGCAAGGCTACAACTTATATGCAGACTTCAAACAACGTTACCTACGCTGACAACGGCGACGGTACAGCAACATGGACAATCAACTACAGATTCGCTGATCTTGGTGAGCAGACATGGGGCGTACAGTGCCGCGGTAATGCATGGTCAACAATTGATGATGCATCAAGCTTCACAATTACAATCACAGCTGCATAAGAGTTTCACATTGACTCTCGCAACTAAATAGAAAGGGCCGCAGGAGCTTGCTCCTGCGGCTTTTTTGCGTCTTTGAGCTTGTGTTGTAATGGTAAACTGCTTTACATATCCAAAAGCCCTTTAAAGGTCATTTAAAGGCAAAACAGAGCGTATTACAAGGGTGTTTTTGAGGGGCTTAAAGCGTATAATCAACAGATATATCGATAAGATTATTTCTTTGGCAGAAGAGAATTGATTGTTTCTGAATTTATGATGCCGATACACTGAATAATGCATAAAATACTGAATAATGCATAAAATATGAATATAAAACTATCAGGCTGATATTTCTGACTGTTAAACAGTCGTATCAGAGTCAAGAATTATATATAAATCGAAATAAAAACATCAAAAAACGCTTTATTTAGTAATAAATTGTTCATAATTTAACAACAATGTAAACATAATGAATAAATATACGCCGTGAAATAATATAAAAATCACGGTGCTTTTTTGCTTTTTTGGGGGGAAAATTTACACCTGTATTATGCTGAAAAGGGGAGTGGATTTTTGTGAATTATAAAGTGAAATTTCAATTTTACAGTTCAAAATTCATCTGAGTTCCGATGAGATAACCCGCAAAAATCCTGTAATATTTTGTTTGGAAAATATTCGAATTGCGAATTAAAAGCGTGAAATAATTGCTTCAAAATTCAATCTGAAACAAGACAAAATCAGAGCGGAATTCTGATGTTTCAGGAGCAAAAAAGTTGTAAAAATTTTAAGCGAAAAGTGAGAATTTCTGCTTTGAATTGATGTGAAAAAGTGGGTAAAAAATAACAAGAAAAGTGCCGGAAACAAGGCTTTGAAACCGCAAAATTGCAGTTGATTTGCAATGGATTTTTCTGCTTAAATTTTCTAAAAATTAATATTAAAAGCGTATTGACAAATTTCGTCTATAGGCAAGTTTTACAAATTTTAAATCCCGATTTTGTGCAAATGCTATAGGTGGTAGAAATTTGATAACAAAATTTATTTATTATTATATATAAAGAATCTTAGTAATTCGTTGACACGTTGTGCCGACGGTGATATAATAACACTGTGTAATAGTGACCATCTATTTCATGTTCAAAATTTAAATTTGGAGGGATTATTTTTGAGCAAAGCAAAGAAGATCATTAGCATGCTTCTGGCAGTTGCAATGGTTCTGTCCATCGTTCCTGTATCAGCGATGGCGGCGCCTGTTATCAATGACCCGACGGTTGCCGGCGTCACTTATAGCAAGCCCGATATTCAGACCGTTTCGTTCACAGTAGACACAACTGCTACAACAGAAGTCATCCGTGTTGCTGCCGGTACAGGTACTTTCTCACTTGCTGACGGTACCGATGCTGCGCAGTACACAATCGTTAAAGCGACTCCTTCAGGTGTACCCGAATCCGGTGGTACATACAAGCACATCGCTTACGCTGGCGAAACTCCCGTACAGGCTACGGTCAGATTCTCCATCACGGGCAAAAAGCCCGTTGAAACACCCACTGTTGTTCCTTCGGTAACAGGTATCAGCTTTGGTACTGTCAGAGAAACAACAAGCGGTAACACAACAACATACGAGTTCCCCATCAATGGTAGCGGTGCAGCACTTACACCTCATACCGACGTTGTTTTCACAATCAACTTCAAAGTTGGTACTGTTAGCTACAAAGCATATGCTTACAGCCACATTGAAAACATCATCGTTATGAACGGTGTTATCAACTACCATCATGTTGAGAAGTCAGGTTCTGATACAGCTCGTTACTCAGCTATCCAGCAGTATCAGTCAGCTAATATGTACACCCGTATGAACGGTGCTACATACTATGTGAACCAGCTCGTAAACGGCAAGTACGTTGAAACAGCAACAGCAGACAGCGGCGCAAAACAGGTATCGAACCGTACTCTCGGTTACATCAACTATGCAACAACAACTGCTCACACTTCCGGCGATTCACTTCTCGGTTGTGGTAGTGAAAAAGACGTTGACGGTTCAATCAATGCTTACGCTTCAGCGGTTCCCAACAGCGCAATCGCAGGTGTTGAGCAGGCTGCACTTATCAAGGGTTCAACCCTCAAAGACGGTGACTACTCAAACAAGTGTACAGACGACGATACCAACCGAGGCGAGCCCATCATCTACATGGATGCTACCGATACACTTCAGTCGCTCAACTTCAGATTTACTCTGCAGAACGGTGAAAAGAAAGACTTCGGTAAGCTCACTCTCGACGGTTTCACATTCTGGGCTCCCGGCTCAGGCTACAGCATCGGCAGTGACTCATCAAGCATCACAGCTACCAACGTTTCAACAAACGTAATCGCAGTTCAGGGTCTTACCTACGGTTCAACCGGCAGTTCATCAATCAGTTCTGCTGATTTCAATCAGTATGTACTGGCGAAGTTCAGCGGTAACGGCCCCAGAACAGATACCGATATCAACAACACATATGTTATCTTCTCGGACGTTTCTTCAGTTAAGGGCGACAGAAACCTCAACGGTTACTGCGGCATTAACGTTATTTTCAGAAACTACGATACAAGAGACCTTCGTGCGATGTATAACGGTATGCTTGCAGGTACAGGCTCATACACTCTCATCACTCCCACACTCACCGCAACCTACGGTGCGCTCAATTTGAGCTTTAACAAGGGTGTGTTCCCCAGAAGAGATATGTATAACCTCAACACTGCAGTTGTTAACCCCTATACAGGCGCTAACTTCACAGGTAATGAGTGGAACACGTTTGAAGCAGCCCTTCAGACAGCAGGTTCAGTTCTTGCTCAGCCCGATACCAGCCAGGCTGAAATCGACGCAGCAGCACTTAACCTCTACAATGCTTACTATGCACTTCCCACTCCTCACGCAACAGTAAGATACACAATCAACCACTATATTGAAGGAACAACAACTCCCGTTGTTGTAAACGGCGTTTCAGTTCCTGCTCAGACAGGTTCAGCTGATATGGGTTCGATTATGAACTCAAAGGCTGCAACAATCGAAGGTTACAACGCAGTTGGTACAACCAACTACACAACCGATATGAACGGTAGTGTTGAAGAAGTTGTTGTTAACTACTACTATTCACCCAAAAACTACAACGTTAGATACTTCTACAATAACCCCGAATTTGTTGACGCAAGCGGCAACATTATTGCAGAAGAAATGGTTGGTTATAAGTACAACACAGCACTTGACCTTGATGCTATCGACAGAGGCACAAGAAATCATTACACATTCCTCGGTTGGTATGATAACGAGTACGATCCTTATGATGCATCGTTCAACGTTAACTCAAAGCTCAACAACGGAACAAGTGCAGCAGATATCACAATCGTAAACGACAGAAACTTCCACGCAATCTGGAAGATTGCTCCCCTTAACGTTAACGTAACTCCCGTTACTAACCAGGGCGAAGTTCTTACTGCTCACAAGGGCACAGTAGGTACTGCTCAGCTTACAAGCGAAACAGATACCAAGACTGTTGCAAATCCCGGCGACTACAATATCGACGGTTACTTCTTCGGCGGTTACTACTACGATTATGATGCAGCAACAATGACCTTCTCAAATCCCGTTTCCTGGCCCATCAGCTTCAGCTTCGGTGACAGCGATAAGGAAATTTATGCTCGTATGATCGACGTTAACGGCCGTGTATCATTCAACTCAAACGGCGGTACTGACGTTCCCGATATTACATTTGAACCCGGCGTGCCTTTCGCACCTTCAGCTACTCCCACCAAAGAAGGTTACACATTCTTGGGTTGGTTCAATGAAGACGGTTCAAAGCAGTATTTCGTAAACGGTACTGAAACCCTTACCAACAAGACAGGTTTCCTTGCATATGCAAAATGGGAAGCTAACTTCTATAATATTACATTTGATATGGGTTCAGCTACAACCGATTTCGATACAACAACTGCACAGATGCCCGTCCTCAGAGGTCAGGCTGACAGTGCAATCGATCCCGGCGACATTCCTCCCGAACCCACAAAGTTCGGTAAGTCATTCGCTCAGTGGGTTATCAAGGGCACATCAACAGTCTTTGATTTCACAACATATCCCACAAAGGATATCGTTCTTGAGCCCGTTTGGAACAACACCAAGTATTCAGCGTTCGTTTCAATCGGTGCTTATGAAAAACTCGCAGGCGAGTATGAAGAAGTTGTTAATCCCACAGCTGCAAGCCGCGAAGGTGCAGCACAGGCAGGCGACGTTATTACCTTCAGGATGACATCGCAGACAAACTTCTTCACAGGTTCATCAGTATTCGTATTTATGTATGATAAGAACTTCTTCGAGCTTGTTGAAAGTGGTACAGATGCTTTCAATCTCAACGAAGAAAACGAATACATCAAGGGTATCGACGCTACAGCAATCGGTGTAACAAACGATGCTCTTATGAACAGAGTATGGCCCACAACAGCCAATATGGACCGTTCAACATATAATGCGATGATGGTCACCATCGATCCCACGGTAACAACAACCAACTTCAACTGTGAACCTATGGCAGACGGTACATGGCTCGTAGAGTTCCAGCTTAAAGTTAAGGATAACGCTACAGGCTCAGGTACAGTTTATATGCATAACGACTGGACCAGAACTGCAGATAATATCATGGGTACTATGTTCTACGGCTGGGCAGAAACAAAGGATGCATCAGTTGCTGAAACATTCAACAGCGTTGTAGAGCCCAACCTCGCAAAGGCAACTGCAACAATCACAATTGATGAAACTCCTCAGGTTCAGACAACTATCACTGCAGATCCCAACGGCGGTACATGGGCAGACGGTTCAACAGATGCTATCACCTATACAGGTAATGCAGGAACCGAAATCCGTGATTTCGCTAACCCCGTTCGCGAAGGTTATGTTCTTACAGGTTGGGTTAAGAGTGATGACGCATCAGTAACCTGGAATGAAGGCTACCATGCAACAGAAGCTCAGAACGGTGCAACATTCGTAGCACAGTGGGAGCCCCTCAAGTTTACAGTTAACTACTATCTTGATGAAGGCGGCGAACTTTGGGATTCAGAAGAACTTGCATACGGTACACCCGTTGACGGTCCCTTCTATGAAATCGAAAAAGACGGCTTTGACTTCGCAGGCTGGTTTGACGCTGCAACAGGCGATCCCGTTGTAATCGGTGAAACACTCGTTCCTCTCGGCGGTATTGATGTTTATGCAACATGGACAGCTGCTCCCGTTGATTATAAGATAGTAATTAATTACTTTAATAACAACACACAGCAGTCCGCTGTTCAGACAAGAACAAAGCAGGCTCTTGCAGGCTCAAATGTTTACATTGTTGAAACAGCAGGTACCGAAGAAGGTGCAACTTACGTTCTCTGGTCAGAATTTACTGCAATCCAGAACGGTTACATTTTCGATACAGAAAATGCTGAAAACCTTGCACTTGCAACAAATCCCACAGTTATCGCAAGTGACGGCTCAACAGTTATTAATGTATATTATAAAGCAAAAACTATCTACTTCACTCTTGATGCAAACGGTGGTGCTTGGACAACAGGCGAAACCTCAAAGGTAATTTCAGGTGACTTCCAGACTGTGGCAACTGACGAGGCTGCAGCAGCAGGCGAACCCGTAAGAGAAGGCTATAACTTCAAGGGTTGGAACAACGCCAAGGCCAATGCGGATGCTGGTAGAGCAGGTAACTTGAACAAGTTTAATTCTGATGCAACATACTATGCATCATGGGAAGCAAAGAAAGTTCCCGTAACATTTGATACAAACGGCGGTGCTTTCTCAAACGGCACAACAACATCATCTTCAGAACTCAGCTACGGTTCAGCAATCACTGCTCCCGCAGCTCCCACAAGATACGGCTATAACTTCCTTGGCTGGTCAAAGGACGGCTCAACAGTTATCACCGATCTCGGCGTTGCAGATTCATTTGACGGAATCACATTCCTCGCTGTATGGGCAAAGGCTGAATACGATGTAACATACTTTGTAGACGGCATTCAGCATTCAACCGCAAAGGCTGAATTTGAATCAACAGTTACATTCGCTGATTATCCCGCAGATATCACCGGTTACTCATTTGACGGTTGGTATTATAACGGCAGCAAGTATGCACCCGGTCAGACAATCACAATGCCCGCAAGTGCAATCATCATCGAAGGTGAATTTGCTCCTGATACATTCAAGGCAACATTCAACGCAAACGGCGGTTACTTTGACGGCGACGAAGCAAAGACCGTTGTTGAAAATGATGTAGTATTTGATTCACCCATCACCGTTCCTTCAGCTCCTGCAAGAAACGGCTACGAGTTCCTCGGTTGGGCAGAATCAGCTGATTCAAACGCAACAGTAGTTCCCGGTACAATGAATACAGAAGGCAAGACATACTACGCAGTATGGAAGGCAACCATCTGGGATTACAAAGTAGAGTTCTACTACATGGATACAAACGGCAACTACGGTGCTGCAGCTGAAGGTGAAACAATCACAGCTCAGGGTAACGTTGCTTCTGAAGTATCATACAATCCTGCTGCAAAGACCGGCTTCACAGTTGATACAGCAGCAAGCACTCTCAGCGGTACAGTAACGGTTGACCCCGTTCTTACTCTTAAAGTTTACTACTCACGTAACCAGTACTCAGTTTACACAACAGTAGACGGTACAAGAACAGAGGCAGGCAAGTTCTACTACGGTGCTGATGTTTCTGTTGCAGATGCTCCCGCTAAGGAAGGTTACACCTTCACAGGCTGGACACCCGCAGTTGAAACTCCGATGCCCGCACAGGATCAGGAACTTACAGCTGTTTACGCAGTTATTGCTTATCCCGTAACATTCTATAAGGATGCTACAAAGGCAGAAACAGTTTACAGCGGTAATGTTAACTACGGCACTGCACTCGGCGGTCTTGCATTTGACCCCGCAATGGACGGTTACACATTTATGGGTTGGGCTTACGAAGGTACAGACACAATCCTTAACCTTGCAAATGAAAAAGTTCCTGTTGGCGGCGTTTCACTTGTAGGTATCTGGGAAATCGAATCATACACAGTTAACTTCAGAGCTAACAACGGTAAGTATGCAGACGGTACAGACCTCAAGTCAACAACAGTAACATTCGGCGAAGCAGTTGTTGCTCCCGAAGAACCCACAAGAACAGGTTATACATTCAACGGTTGGAACCCCGCTCTTCCCTCAGCAATCGCTGACGGTTCAGCAGTCAGAAACCACACCGCACAGTGGACTCCTGAATCTTATATCGTTAAGTTTGTAATCGACGGCAACGTAATCGAACAGCCCTATACATTCGGCGATGATATCTACGCTCCCGATGAAACCGAAACAGTCAAGGAAGGTTATACATTCAAGTACTGGATGGATGCAGACGGCAACCAGGTTGAAATCCCCGCAGTTATGGAAGATATCGGCGAAAACGGTGCAGAAGTTGTTTACACAGCATACTTCGAAATCAACAGCTATGGCGCAACATGGAAGAACGAAGACGGTTCAGTTTACGAAGGCCCCGTATCATATAATTACGGTGCAGACGTTAACAAGCCCGCAGTTGATCCTTCAAAGACAGGCTGGACATTCAAGGGTTGGAAGGCTGCTGACGGCACTCTTTATGATGCAGCAACAGCAGTTCCCGCAATGGGCACAGCAGATGTAGCTTACACAGCATACTTCGAAATCAATGAGTATACAATTACATTTGATACTGACGGTGGCTCAGCAGTTGCTCCCATCACTCAGAATTATGCAACAGCAGTTACAGCTCCTGCAGCTCCCTCAAAGACAGGTTACACATTCGCAGGCTGGGATAACCTTCCCGCAACAATGCCCGCTGAAAACGTAACAGTTAAGGCTCTTTGGACAATCAACCAGTATACAATCACATTTGATGTTGATGGCGGTACAGAAGTTGCTCCCATCACTCAGGATTACAACACAGCAGTTACAGCTCCCGCAGATCCCACTAAGACAGGTTATACATTCACAGGTTGGGCACCCTCAGTTCCCGCAACAATGCCTGCTGAAAACGTAACAGTCAAGGCTCAGTGGACAATTAACAGCTACACAGCAACATTCGTATCAGACGGCGAAACAATCGAATCAAAGTCATATGAATACGGTGCAGCAGTTACAAGACCTTCAAATCCCACTAAGACCGGTCACACATTCGCAGGCTGGTTAAGTGATGCAGGTATCCTCTACGGTGTAGGTATGGATGTTCCCGCAATGGGCACAGCAAACGTAACCTACACAGCACAGTGGGATATCAACAGCTATGTAGTAACATGGCTCAACGAAGACGGCTCAACATTTGATTCAGCATCATACGAATACAACGCACCTGTAAGCAAGCCCGCAGTTAACCCCGTTAAGGAAGGTTGGACATTCCAGGGCTGGAAGGCAGCTGACGGTACTCTTTACGATGCAGAAACAGCAGTTCCCAATATGGGCACAGCAAATGTTTCATACACAGCTTACTTCGTAATCAATCAGTATGTAATCGTATTTGACGCAGCTGACGGTGCATTTGCAGACGGCAAGTCAACATACACAATTACTGAAAACTACAACACATTGGTATCAAAGCCCGGCGATCCTTCACTCGAAGGCTACACCTTCAAGGGCTGGACAACAGTTGAAAACGGCACAGAAGCTGATGTGGTTGCAGTTCCCTCAACATGGTATGTAGCAGCTGAAGATGTTAACTACTACGCAGTTTGGGTAGTAAATGTTTACACAGTAACATTCGTTAACGCTGAAGGCGAAGAATACTTCACAGTAGATCTTGATTACGGTACAGTAATCCAGTCACCTGAAGCATACGAAGGCTACACAGCAGATCCCGCTCTCGAACACTACACCTTCGAAGGTTGGTCGCTCACAGAAGTTGCTCTTGAGCAGAGCAAAGAAGATGTTGCAGCAAACGTAATCGACTTTGCAACAGCTAACATCACAGTTCCCGAAAACGGAATTACAATTTACCCCGTATTTGCCAGAGTGGTTGTAACCCTTGATACACAGGACGGTTCAACAGCTATCGTCACTATTGATGAAAATGTTGATGATGCTATTGTAGGTTACATCACAGGTCTTGAAACAAGACTCACAAAGGCAAAGCTTCTCTCGACTTATCTCACCGTTGAAGGCGACGGCAGACTCGAAGTAACCCTCACTAAATATAAGCTTTGCGGTACAGGCGCAAGAGTAGATGTTATAGATAACGTTACAAACGAAATCGTTGAAACATACTACATTATCATTTACGGCGACGTAAACGGCGACTCAGACATCGATGCAACAGACGCATCAATGATCGGTACCGAAGCAGCAGGTCTCACAAGCTGGTCAAATACAATCTGGCTTGAAACAGAGAATCCCGAAAATTATGATCACTGCAAGGTTCTTGCAGCAGATGTAGACGGTGACGGTTATATCACTGCTACAGATTCAACCGCAATCGATGATGTATCACTCTGGGTTGCAACGGTTGATCAGCAGACAGGTAAGGTTGTTTATTCAGCATAAAGCCTGATTGAAATCATCGCTTGCGGGCAGATGTCCTGCCCGCAGGCACCTTCGAAAAAAGCCGACAGAAGTTATATTATGCATACATATATATAATGTATATATATAATAGGAATCGGCACTTTAACGAAAGAGATAAATTTTCAAGGAGGAAATAGAAGCATATGACAAATGTTAAAAAAGTCGTTGCTGTAATGCTTGCTTTTTTGATGATTTTCAGTTCGGCTTCGGTTCTTGCATCTGCTTGGGATGCAACCGCAGATGATGGCTCAGCCCTCAATATCGAAACAAAATTCTTCAAAGAAGTTGGCGGAGAGTGGGTTGAAACCACTAAGGTAAAGCCCGGCGATGTTGTCAAAGCAAGAGTATATCTTTCAACAGATTACTATTCAAACGACAGCTCATTGCTTTTCTTCTATGACAAAGATTTCTTTACACACAGCTACAGCACTACTGCAACAGAGCGTGCAGATATTGTTAATGCGCAGGCAGGCAGCTTCGCAGCAGCAAATAATGTTACCGCAAGAGTTGCAGCTGATCCCATAGAACTCAGAAAGCTCGTTGCAGAAGGATATATCGATTCAGATTTCCTTAACGAGTACGGTGCAATCAGCACAGTTGTAAGAGTTAAGTCAGCAGGCGAAAAGAATGTGATGTTTGATGACAGCACATGGCTTCTCGAATACACTCTCACAGTAAAAGATACTGCAACAGGAGAAGGCGACTTCTTCGTTAAAGACACTACAGTTCAGAACTCAACAACACAGGCTAACGCAGCAGTTAACGTTCCCAAAGGTCCCGCAGACGGTACAGACGCTGATATCTGGGCAATGTGGCTCTGGGATGCAAACGTTACTCTCAACAGCACACCTGTTTCAACAATGAGTTCAATCACCTTCAATGCAAATTCAGGTGAATTTGCAGACGGTACTGAAGAGTACGTTGTTGAAGGTATGATCGATGCAACTGTTGATGCAACAGCAATCCCCGCTGTTTCAAAAGACGGTTATGCATTCATGGGTTGGATTGATGCAGCAGACACAACTCCCACTTATGAAGAAATTCTCAAATCAGTTCCCGCAACCATCCCTGAGAACGACCTCGTTCTTAATGCTTACTGGATGGAAACAGTTGATATCACATTTGATACCGGCGACGGTTCTGATATCGCAACAATCACAGGTGCAAAACCCTATGATACATTTGCTGAAATCGCTGATCCTGTTCTTGACGGTTACACCTTCAAGGGTTGGGACGTAAAGGGCGGAGAGCTTCCCGCAATTTATCCCGATAAGGATACAACATATACAGCTATCTGGGCAAAGCAGGTTACAGTTTCGTTTGATACAGACGGTGCAGCAGCAATTCCTTCTGTTGACGGCGACGCAGGCGATGCATTCGAAACAGTAGTTGCTGATCCTTCAAAGGACGGTCACTATTTCATCGGCTGGCAGCCCGCACTTCCCACAGTATTCCCCGCAGAGGATACAACTTACACCGCACTCTATGAAACATATTCATACAGAGTAGAGTATTATCTTGACGGCAAGTTCACCGCTTCAACTCAGATTGAATACGGTATGCCCATTCCCACAGTTGTTCCCACTCTTGAAATCACCGCAGGTGAAATTCTTGACGGTTGGTACACAGATGCAGAATGCTCAGCAAAACTTGCAGCAGGCGCAACAATGCCCGCCCTTGCACAGGGTCAGACATACAAACTTTATGCAACAACTTCACCCGCAACCTTCAACGCAATCTTTATGGTAGACGGCGAAGTTTATGCAACAGTTCCCACTCTTTACGAAGCTGATATCATCGCTCCCGGTACAGAGGATTCAGATATCGCAGTGCCTGCAAAAGCAGGTTACACCTTCGCAGGTTGGGATCCCTTCGTAGGCACAATGGACAGAGAAGGTATGACCTTCACAGCTCAGTGGACAAATAATGAATACACAATCACCTATATCGTAGACGGCGAAGTTTATGACGAATTTGCAGTTGAATTCGGCGGCGAATTTGAAATTCCTTCAGATCCCGATAAGGCAGGTTATGCATTCCTCGGTTGGGCTAAGTCAGCTGATGCAACAGCTGCAGAAGTTCTTCCCGCAACAATGCCCGCTGAAAATCTTACTTACTATGCAGTATTTGAAATCACAGAACGCACAGCTACATTCTATGATTACGAAGCACTTGCAGAATCACCCTACAAGTCAGATGAACCCACAGCTGTTATTTCATCAGCTAAGTTCAATGTAGGTTCAGCAATCGAATTCCCCGAAGCTCCCACCAATATCGACAGTGCATACTGGACATTCCTTGGCTGGTCAGCAGAAGAGAATGGCGAAATCATCGCTGATACATCAGCAGTTCTTATGGGCGAAGAAGATGTAAACTTCTATGCAGTATATGCAAGAGTTCTTCCCAAGCTTATGCCCGTTGAAGGTTCAACCGCAATGATCGAAAGAGACGGCGTTATTGAATCATACAATGACGGTTATACAGTAACAGATGACCTTTACGAAGCAGATTCATATGATGAGTGGTTCGTATACGGCTTCGAAGAGAGAAGAATGCGTGAATCAACATTCGAAGATTATATCGAAGTTCGCGGTGACGGTGAACTCATAATCACCGAATCCGAAGAAGGTTACGGTACAGGTACTCACATCGCTCTTGTTGATAACGTAACAGGCGAAGTTGTTGAAGAATTCTGGGTAATTATCTTCGGTGACCTTGACGGAACTGGCACATACAACAGTGCAGATGTTGATATTATGTCCGATGAAGTTAACGGTATCACAAGCTGGCAGAGAAGAGGCGAAAAGTATCTCTTCAGAGCAGCTGACCTCGATGGTGACGGCAGAAGAATCAATGCAAGTGACCTCGATATTATGATGGACTACGTTAACGGTATCATCACTATTGACCAGACGATTGGTTATATCGAATAATTAAATTGTTTATTAAAAAAGTTCTCTGCGGAGAGAAATCTCCGCAGAGCAGCTTGAAATAAACAATAGCTTTTTACCGGTCGTCCGGCAAAAAAGTGTAATCCTATTAATTTATAGGGAGGAAAACGAATGAAAGCTTTGAAAAAAGCAACGGCGCTGCTTCTCGCTCTCCTTATGCTCTTCGGCTCAATGTCTGTTATGGCAAATGCAGCTCTCAATGACGGTAACAGAAACACCTTTGTTGTTACAAGCTGGTTCCTCAGATATGATGAAGATGCAGGGGAATGGGTAAAGGCAAACGGAAAGGCAGCCCGCGGTGACAAGGTTAAGGTTCAGCTGAATATCCAGACCGACTTCGGTGCAGGCACTATGGACTTGCTTTGGGAATTCACAAAGAAAAATCTTACCTTTGATAATTCAATGTATGAACCCAGTGGTAACATTTATCTTGATATTCATAATGAAGCTGCAGGTTCATCAACCGCTGACTACGGTCATTACGGTACAGTTAACCCCATAATCAAAGATTATGAAACAGGCAACACTTTTATCGACTATCTTGTTGAAGACGGTTATATTGACGAAGAATTCACTCAGGAAAACGGCTTCCTGATGCACATTATTGCAGGTAACTTTGTTGAAGCTACTCTTAAAGCTCCCAAACTTACCTCAACAGAATGGATGTATGAATATTATTTCACAGTTGCAGACGATGCAACAGGTGAAGGTAAGCTCTTCCTCGAACCCTCAACAATTCAGGGTCCCGATGATCAGGAACTTGCATATTTCAACATTCAGAGAGCAAAAACAGAAGGCGTTTCAACTGTTAAGCAGACAAACGCTATGTATAAGTGGGAATCTTCTCCCGAGCTCAACCACGAAGCAATTACTTTTGACAACGTTGTAAAGTTCACTACAGACAACGGCACAGTTGAAGGCACAAACGAATTTATCGGTTATATCGGTGATACAGTTTCAACAATCGACGGCTTTGCTCTTCCCACAGCTTCAGCTGAAGGCAAGCAGTTCCTCGGTTGGTCACTTGACGGTTCAACCGTTCTTTCAGCAGACGAAATCAAGGCTCTTGAAATCGGTTATGAACCCATCACTCTCAAGGCTGTATTCCAGGCTGCTTCTGCAACATATAAGCAGAACGTTTACACAATGGATACAAACGGCGCTTACGGTGCAGCAGCATCAAAAGATATCGGTGCTGCAACAGGTGCAACAGTTAACGTTTCAACTTACACTGTTCCCGCAGGTTTCACACTTGATACCGAAAAGAGCACAGCAGGCGATGTAACAGTTAACGCAGAAGGCACAGCAGCTCTTGATATTTACCTCAAGAGAAATCAGTATAAGGCAACATTCGGTGATGCATCAACAGATGTATACTACGAAGCAACTTATACAGCTCCCGCAGGTGCAAACACCGAAACAGGTATTTTCGAATACTGGGTAAATGCAGCTGATGAAAGCGATATCCTCAAAGCAGGCGATACTGCAACAATGGGTCTCGCAGATGTAACTTATACTGCAAAATATAAGGCACTTAATGATGTAACATATGTATTTGCAGGCACAGCTCCCGATGGCGTTGAAGTTCCTGCTGCAGGAAAGACATCAGAAGGTGCAACAATTGCTAAGCCCGCAGTAACAGCTCCCGCAGGTTACACACTTGTATGGACTGCAGAAGGTGCAACAGCAAATGAAGACGGTACATTTACCGCAGGCGCAGGCAATGTAACTCTTACAGGTACATGGGCAAAGATTCCCTATTCTGTAACTTATGTTTACGCAGGCGATATCCCCGGCGGTCTTAATGCTCCCGCAGCTACAACTCTTACAATCGGCGAAGCAATCACAGCTCCCGCAGTAATTATTCCTGACGGCTACAAGCTCACTTGGGCAACCGAAGGCGATGCAGACGGCAAGATGGGTACAGCTCCTGTTGTTATGACAGGTACATGGGAAAAGATTGCTTACAACATCACATATTCATTTGACGGTGCAGCTCCCGTAGCAGCTCCCGAAGCAACAACAGGCACAATGGGTCAGCCCGTTGTACTTCCCGAACTTGAAGCTGACGGCTGGACATTTGACGGCTGGACAGTAACAGGTGCAGTTGCTGAAGGTACAGACTATAAGGTTGGCACATCAGATGTTACCGTAACAGGTAAGTGGATCAAGAATACTTACACAGTCAAGTTCTTCCTTGACAGTGCTAAGACCCTTCCTTACTTTGAAGTTTACACTTATGAATTCGGCGATGCAGTTGAATTCCCCGCAGATCCCGAAATCCTTGACCTTGAAGATGCAGGTATCTTTGGTCAGGCATTCGACAGCTGGGAACTTGATCCCATCGACGAAGTAAACGCTGATACAGTTGATTCTCACTTCGTAGAAGTTTCAAAGGGTGAGTATGTTGCTGAATATATCGCTCTTAAGACAGATATCGAATACACAGCAACAATCAAATGCGCTAACCCCGCAGGCGGTTTCGCAACTGAAACAATCGACTTCCTTTTCTACGGCGACGTAATTACAGCTGATGACCTTCCCGCAACAGAAATTGAAGGCTATACCTTTGATTACTGGATGGTTAACGGTAAGAAGGTAACAGATTGGGTTGATTACACAGTAACAGGCGATGTTCAGATCAATGCATTCTTCAAGGTAAATACCTACAATGCTACATTCTACGGCAACGGCGGTTATTGGCTTGATGAAAACAATGAGCCCACAATCGAATCAATCACTCTTCAGTTCGATTATGAAACTCAGATTACTGCTCCCACATCAAATCCCGTAAGAACAGGTTATCACCTTGATCCCGAAATGCCTTGGGGTGAAGAACTCGGCATTATGGATATTGATGATGTAGAGTACTACGCAGAATGGATTGCAAACGAATACTCAATCACATTCGATGTTGAAGGAAAAACATACACAATTCCTCAGACTTACGACAACAAGCTTGCTCTTCCCGAAGATCTTGATCTTGAAGGCGTTAAGCCCGGTTACACATTCGTAGGTTGGACAGCTGACGGCGGTGCAACAGTTGTTGAAGATATCACAACTCTTGACGTTCCCGCAGCAGATACAGTTTACACTGCAGTATTCGCTCCCAGCGCAGGCGGTGTTGACTACAAGGTTAACAGATACTTCATGAATACAGACGGTAACTATGACGGCGTTGAAGCTGACACAGTAACTCTTCACGAAGTAGCAGAAACAGAAGTTACTTACAACACAGCAGTTGAAGGCTTTACTCTTGATACTTCACTCGGTAACCTTACAGGCGTTGTAGCAGGCGACGGTTCACTCGTTCTTAATGCTTACTATGCACGTAACAAGGTAACAGTTGATGTTAACGGTGATGTTGACGAATACTTCCAGGGCGAAGAAATTGATCTTCCCGATGCACCCGAAAAAGAAGGCGAAACCTTCGATAAGTGGGTAGACGAAGACGGCAACGAAGTTACAGATCCTTATGTTGTTCCCAACGAAGAAGATAAGAACGTAACAATCACTCCCGTTTACACAAAGAACACATACAAGGCTACATTCATCATCGCTGCTGAAGGTGTATCAAATACTTACACCACAACAGAAGCTAAGTATGAATCAGCAGTTGCAGTTCCCGCAACTCCCACAGAAGCAGACCTTCCCGCAGGCTACACATTCGTAGGCTGGGCTAAGACTGCAGATGCAACAGAGGCACTTGATGACCTCGGCAATATGCCTGTTGGCGGCGTAACATTCTATGCTGTTCTTGCAGGTAAAACAACAATCAAGTACAACATCGAGAAGTACTTTATGGGTACTGACGGTGTAACTTACACTCTTGACGCTGCTAAGTCAGAAACTAAGGCTGACGGTACAGCAGGTAAAGAAATGACCATCACTCCCGATACATACGAAGGCTTCACATTCGATGCAGACAATGCTGAAAATGTTCTTACAGCTATGATCAAGGGTGACGGCACAACAACCTTCAAGGTTTACTACGACCGTAACACAGTTAAGGTTACAATCAACGGCGAAGAAGAAGATAAGTTCTACGGCGAAGAAATCCAGACTCCCGAAAACGTTCCCGAGGATGAAATCCCCGAAGGCAACAAGCAGGACGGCTGGGTAGACGGCAACGGTGATCCCGTTGAATTCCCCGTAAAGGTTGGTACTGATCCTATCGTTATCAATCCCAACTTTGTTCCCGCTGAATTTGTTATGACATTCGTTAACGGCGATGAAACAGTTCAGAGCGGCAACCAGACATTCGGCGAACTTCTTGCAGTTCCCGCTGATCAGGTTCTCGCAGGTTATACCTTCGACGGTTGGTTTGATGCAGAAGGCAATAAGGCAGTTGCAGGTACAACAACCGTTCCTTCAGCAGCAACAACTTATACCGCTAAGTTCACAGTTAACAACTACAAGGTTAACTTTGTAGCTGACGGTGAAACAATCGCAACAGGCGACTATGCAT
>JAXJVE010000462.1:0-4764 GCA_036308705.1 Acutalibacteraceae bacterium | reverse complement strand
GATACCGCCTTTATATATATTCTAAACCATATCTTCCTGTCGTTTTATTCCGAAAATCAATTTCAGCACACCGCTCAGCAACTTCGGACTGCGTACAACAACAACTTTCATCAGGTCTGCTCCTTTCAATAAAATCTGCAAAGGCTCAGACCTGCAAGAATCAAAACTGCAGCAATTATAATAATTGCAAATGTATATGGAAACAGTGCCGCAACAATCATTCCGAGAGCAAATGCCACAACGGTTTTTCCGCTGAATATACATCTCAATAAAATCACCGCCCGAATATACAGTTTAAGTCTTTGCTTAATACAGTATAATCAAGGGCGGTATTTTTCGTTACTTATTCTTTTTGAGCTCCCACTCTTTAATGTTCTTTGCCTGTTCCATCATTGAGCAGTAGCTTTCGTGGCGGCTTTGAGGTATGTCACCGTCTTCAACAGCCTGAATAACACGGCACCCCTTATCCTTCATATGAAGGCAGGATGTAAACTTGCATTGTCCGAGATACGGTTCAAATTCCTTGAACGCATAGGGCAAATCATCTTTTAAAATAAGCTCGGTTTCATCAGTTTCAAATGACGAAAAACCTGGTGTATCGGCAACATATCCGCCGTCAACCTTTATAAGTTCACTGTGGCGGGTCGTATGCCTTCCTCTGCCGAGTTTATCGCTTATTTCCCCTGTTTTAAGAGCAAGTTCGGGATTTATTGCATTGAGAAGAGATGATTTACCTACACCTGAATTTCCGCAAAATGCACTGATATGGCCCTCAAGCTCGGCTTTTATTTCATCAACGCCTTCACCCGTTACACAGGAAACAGAATATGCTCTTATACCTGCTTTTTTATAAATTTCAACATACTCATCAGCTGAGTCAAGGTCATTTTTTGTGAACACAACAACAGGTTCAATTCCTTGATTAACAGCAAGAGCCGTAAGTCTGTCAATTATAAGCAATACGGGTTTAGGCTCACAAACTGATGAAACAATAAAAAGCTTATCAACATTGGCAACGGGAGGTCTGACCAATGAATTCTTTCGCTTATGAACTTCATCAATAGTGTTTTCTGCATTTTCGTTGATGCTGATTGTTACATAATCACCTGCAAGCGGTTTTATCCCCGATTTGCGGAATACGCCCCTTGCTTTACATTCAAATATTTCTCCGGAGGCCTCTACATAGTAGAAGCCTCCGATTCCTTTAATTATTATTCCTTTACACTTGGGCATTATATGCCTTCCTTCTGACCTACAACCAAAGTAATCTGAGTTGTGAGGGGATATGTCTGAGTGATACCGATGATTGAACTTGATGATGCTTCGGGTGACTGAGTAAGAACAATTCCGTTTTCACTTTCTGAATAAACAATTCTCTGCTCAACAACATAGTTTTTGAATCCGTTTGCTTCAAGCTGAGAAATGGCACCTTCAAGTGAAAGTCCTACAACATTAGGGATTGCCTTTTTGCTGCTGCCCTGAGAATAATTCTCGTGTAAAACAACTGCGGGCGACTGAGTAAAGTCTACCGTACAGGTATAGTATTCTCTGCCGTTTATAAATACCTTAACACTTGCGTTTGCACCGCTGCCGATAACATTGAACTTATAGCTTGTTCCGTCCATAAGAAGAACCTTATTGCCGGAAGATTCGTTATTTACAAACACTTCAAAAGTGCCTCTTGTCGAACCTGAAGAAGGAAGCATAATTTCAATTTCAGCTTCGCCTTCGGGAGCAATACCGTTGCTTATTGTAATTTGTACTTCGGTACCGGGCAATACTTTTTCGCCTGCAGCGGGTGACTGAGCAATAACCGTACCTGCGGGTTTATCGCTGTCTTCTTCAAGAATTTCAGGGTTCATAACAAGGTGAACAGATTCAATGAAAAGCCTTGCCATTTCAACATCCCAGCCGTCAATTACAACATCGGGTACCTCAACATGGTCTTCATCGCTTGCGTAGTAAATAACAACAAGGCTGTCACTGTTTGCTTCTTCGCCTACATTGGGTTCAACCTTTATAACATCACCGTATCTGCCTGTGCTTGGCATAGGCATAAGCTTAACGTTATTGAAGCCCTTGCTTTCAAGTGTTTTCTGTGCCAGTTCATAACTCTTACCTATAACCTCGGGAATCACCAATCTTTGCGGGTTGGATACAATGGTAAGTTCAATGCGGTTATCATTCTTTTCAACCTTCTGATTCTTTGATGGCTTTTGATTCAGAACATAACCGTTTTCATGAGATGTGCTTGATGTTTCGTTTATAATTACAAATTCAAATTCAGCATATTCGGGATTATTTTTGATATCTTCTTCATAATTGAGACCCTTGAATTCGGGAACAATCAGTTTATCTCCTTTAAATAAACCGGGAACAAAGAAGTATAAACCAAGAAAACCGAAAAGTAATATTGAAACCAAACCAATCGAAACGCCGCCGATAATATGGCCTACGATACTGCCTGACTTCTTTTCTGCAGGCTTTTTCGGTGCATTCTGCTGAGGATTTGCATTATAAGGCGGTTGCTGAGGAGGCTGAGGAGGCATAGGAGCAACGGGAGGTTTAATCGGTGCAACAGGCATAACCTGAGGAGGTGCAACAGGTTTTTTGGTGGGAACATATTTTGTGGGGTCATTATCCACAAAGTAATCTCTCTGGAATCTGATTGTGGGATTTCGCTTGAATTCCTCAATATCAAGAAGCATCTCCGCTGCCGACTGATATCTGTTCTTTGTGTTCTTCTGCATTGCGTGCATTACAATCTGCTCAAGACCAACGGGGATACTGCTGTTGAGCTCTCTGGGTCTTTTGGGGTCTGTCTGAAGCTGCATAAGTGCAACCGAAACTGAGTTATCAGACTGGAAGGGAAGCTGACCCGTAAGCATTTCATAAAGAACAACACCTACAGAATAAATATCTGCTCTGTCATCGGTTGTATCTCCCCTCGCCTGCTCGGGGCTGATATAGTGAACTGAGCCGATTGCACTGTCGGTCATTGTTTTTGTATCGCTGTAGCTGAATCGTGCAATACCGAAGTCTGTAACTTTGATATTACCGTTTGAAAGAAGCATGATGTTCTGAGGCTTGATATCTCTGTGAACAATACCCTTATCGTGAGCGTGCTGAAGTGCTCTGAGAATCTGCATTGTAAAATGCACTGTTTCTTTGATGCCGAGTTTACCCTGCTGCTCAATATATTCTTTAAGAGTAATTCCTTCAACATATTCCATTACAATATACTGAAGTCTGTCGCCGTAGCTGACGTTGAAAACCTTAACAATATTGGGGTGAGAGAGCACGGCAATAGCCTTGGATTCGTTTTTGAATCTGCGGCGGAATTCTTCATTGGCAAGAAACTCTTCTTTAAGAATTTTAACGGCTACGGTTCTGTCATCTATATTATCATAAGCTTTATAAACAACAGCCATACCGCCAACGCCGATAACTTCCTGAATTTCATATCGGCCGTCAAGTCTTTTACCTGTGTAATTATCCATATTATACATTCCTTTCAATCACAAATCAGCGGGTAACGGCAACAACGGTTATATTATCCGCACCGCCGTTTTGGTTTGCAAGATTCACAAGTTTATCAGCAAAAGTATAAAAATTCTCTTCCTGAGAAATTCTGAGTATATCTTCATCGCTGACAAAGTTACTCAGCCCGTCTGAACAAAGAATAATAACATCGCCGTCATCATAACTTTCCTGACAAAAATCCGTTCTTATCTCATTATCAACACCGAGAGCACGGGTTATTATGTGCTTACTCGGATGATCTGCCGCTTCTTCGGCGGTGATTTCACCGTTTTCAAGCATATGCTGAACAACTGAATGGTCGCGTGTAAGCTGAGCAATCTCACCGTCTGACACACGATACACTCTGCTGTCGCCGGCACTGACGATATAAATATATTCTGCAGTTGCAAGCACAGCTACAACAGTTGTACCCATTCCTTCATATTTTTCATCGGTAAGGGATAAATCATAAATATGTTTATTTGCACTTTCAACGGCAGACACCATAAGAGTTTTGATTGAAATATCACTCATTGAATCATAATATCTCTCAGAAATTCTTGCCTTGATGACCTTTACCGCCTCGGAACTTGCAAGAGCACCTTCTGCTGCACCGCCCATACCGTCACATACAACGGCAAGCACTGCACCGTTTTCAAGCTCGCAAATTGTATACGAATCCTGATTATTATCTCTCACAATGCCGATATCTGTTCTGCCAATCAATTTCAAGTTATTCATCCCCCTTTTTCCGATTCTGATTTTCTTTCAGACGAAGCTGACCGCACGATGCATCAATATCTGAGCCGAGAGTCCGTCTGACGGTTACATTGATTCCGTTTGACGAAAGAATTGAAACAAATCTTTCTATTCTCTCTGCCGTACTCGGTTTGAACGGACTTTCCGCAACCTCGTTAACCGGAATAAGATTTACATGGCAAAGCATACCTCTGAGTTTTGCCGCAAGCTGCCTTGCACATTCATCCGAATCATTGACGCCCGAAAGCATCGAATATTCAAAAGAAATTCTTCGTGATGTTTCTGCGGCATATCTTCTGCACACCGCAAGCAACTCATCCACATCATATTTTTTATTTATGGGCATTATCCTGCTCCGAAGCTCATTGTTCGGTGCGTGCAGTGATATTGAAAGTGTAAGCTGCATTTTCTTTTTAAGCAATTCCTCAACCTTAGGAACAATTCCGCAGGTTGAAAGAGAAATATTTCTCTTTCAACCTGCGG
>JAXJVE010000461.1:0-6686 GCA_036308705.1 Acutalibacteraceae bacterium | reverse complement strand
GATCCAGCCCTGTAAAAAAGCGTCTGCAACATATTTTGAATCGGTATAGATTGTTATATTGCATTTCTGGTTAAGCTTTTTTAAAGCTTCAATAACCGCAGTCAGTTCCATACGGTTGTTTGTTGTTGGGTTTTCACCGCCGCTGAGCTCAAGTTCTTTGCTTCCGTAACGAAGAATTGCACCCCATCCGCCGGGGCCCGGATTGCCTGAACAGGCACCGTCGGTAAATATATCAACTTTTTTTAATTCAGCCATATTTTGCTCCAAAGTATACTTTATTTTAATTGATTATGATTATATCATCGCGTTTGGTTATTTTCAATATATTTTGCCAATAATATTGCAGAGAAATCTGAAAGGAATGATTCTGATGAAAGCAGTAATTTTGGCAGGCGGAGAGGGCAGCAGATTAAGACCGCTGACTTGCACTTTACCCAAACCGATGGCAAAAATTCTCGGCAAACCGATTATAGAGTATATTTTTGACATTCTGTGCGTGTCGGGTGTGACGGATGCGGCGGTAACTCTCGGATATCTGCCTCATATTATTGAAGAAAATTATGAAAACGGATATAAAAATCTGAATCTTGAGTTTTTCAGGGAAGAAGAACCGTTGGGCACTGCAGGGAGCGTAAAGATTGCCGCGGCGGGTTTTGATGAACCGTTTGCGGTTATCAGCGGAGATGCCCTGTGCAATTTCGATATTAAAAAAATAATGGATTATCATAAAGCTAGCGGAGCAAAAATAACAATAGTTGCAACAGATGCCGATAATCCCTGTGAATACGGAATAGTCAAGGTGGATAAGGAAAACAGGGTGCTCGGTTTTGTTGAAAAACCCTCGTGGACTCAGGCTGTTTCAAACCTTGCCAATACGGGCGTTTATATAATTAATCCCGAGTGCCTTGAGCTTATTCCGAAAAACAAAAAGTATGATTTTGCTTCGGATTTATTCCCGCTTATGCTTGAAAGAGATATGCCGATTTATTGCTATCATACGGCGGAATATTGGTGCGATGTGGGTAATATCGAAGCGTATCTGAAGTGTCAGAGAGATGCTTTTGATAAAAAAATCAAGCCCCCCGCAGGCTCTTCCGCAAGCGGTATTTATTCAAAAAAAGAGCTTCCTGACGGCGATTACAGTATTGTTCCGCCTGTTTATATCGGTGAAAAAGTTGAGATTGAAGAGGGGGCGGTTATCGGGCCGTACACGGTGATAGATGATAACTGTTTTATAGGAAAAAATGCAAAAATCCGATATTCTGCGGTGCTTGAAAACAGTTGGATTGCCTGCGATTCATCGGTTACGGGAGCTCTTGTCTGCTCGGGTGCGGCATTGAAAAAACGCTCTTCGCTTTTTGAAGGATGCGTTGCAGGTTCGGGCAGCGTGATAGGTGAAAATGCTGCGGTCAAGCCCTCTGTCAGGGTATGGCCCGGTAAAATAATCGGTAACGGTGCGGCGGTGAATTCCGATGTCAGATACGGCAATATCAAGGCAAAATATTTGTCTGACGGCGGTGTTGATGAGGGTCAGGGGGTAAGGCTCGATGCGGTAACCTGTACACGCCTCGGCTTATCGCTCGGAAATTCCTCTGCAGTGCACAGGGTCGGAATTGCAAACGACGGCTCGGCTTGTGCCCGTATGATGCAGAATGCCGTTGTTTCGGGTCTTATCGCTTCTGGCTGCTCGGTGTGGGATTTCGGCGAATGTTTTGATTCTCAGCTGAAATTTCTTGTTAATATGTGCGGAGTTGATGCGGGACTTTTTGTGTGCGGGAACGAAGAACGTTCAATCAGCATATGCGACGGTTTCGGGCTGAGTGTACCGAGATATCTTGAGCGTGAAATTGAAAGGGGAATGTCGCTGTGTGAGTTTTGCGAAGCCTCTGCCGAAAAAATGAAAGAAATTTCGGATATGTCGGATATAAAGCATCTCTATATGCGTGAAATTATGAAACAGGCACCTTACGGTCTTGAGGGAATAAGAGTGTCTTTTGAGAGCAAAAACGAAGCGGTGAAAAATATGCTTTTCAACTGCGTATCAAAGCTTGGTGCGGAATTCGGCAATGAACTTGTGTTTGAGGTTGATGAAAAAGGGTCAACGGTATGTGCGTTAACGAAAAACGGAAAAATCGGGCACGATAAGTTGCTTGCGGTGTGTTGCCTCGATGAAATGCGTAAAGGCAAAAATATCGCAATCCCTTACGATGCACCCGATTATCTTGATAAACTTGCCGAAAACTGCGGAAGAAAATCTCTGAGATATCTCGGCACACCTGCGGATAACTCTGATTTTTCGGCAAGAAAGCTTGCTGAAAAACAGTTTTTTGTTCGTGACGGACTTTTTCTTGCGGTTAAACTTCTTTCAGTTATGAAAGAGAAAAACTGCACACTTGACCGCCTTGTATCTGAAATTCCGCAAAAATATATTGTTGAAAAATCTGTAGGAATTGATTTTTCTCCGTCTTATCTTTCAGCTATTGCGGGCGTGGAAAAAGTTCGCAGAAACAACAATTATGAAGGGGTAAGAGTTGTGAGAAGCGAGGGCAGATTGCTTGTTATTCCCGAAAGAAACGGAGAAAAAGTGAGGATTTTTGCGGAGGCGGACACAATGGAAACCGCTGAAGAAATGTGTGCTGATATGGAAAATATTATCAATTCCGTATCTGAAAAGAATAAATATAAAAATATATAATATATTATTTTATATATTAATCTTGACTTTGGTCAGTCAAACGGATAAAATATATAGTGGGGCAGGAGCATATGTCCCGCTTGTGAACATAGTAATTGAATTTGCGTGTAAATATATAAAACTTCAAACCGAAGCCAAATTAACAGAAAAGGAGAAATTATGCAGAAAAAAACAAATAAGAATTCACAACCCAAAGAAAATATAAAAAATCAGCAGAAAAACCGTAAGCCACAGAATACTCAGAAAAAGCAGCAGAAAAAATCTTATTCAAAGCCCAGAAACGGTTCTTCAAAAAAATACAGTAAAAAACAGCAGATAAACGAAATTCCCGTAAGAATCGCCTTCCTCGGCGGTCTGAATGAGGTAGGCAAGAATATGACTCTTTATGAGTATAAAGACGATATGTTCCTTGTTGACTGCGGTCTTGCGTTCCCCGACCCCGAAATGCTTGGCGTTGACCTTGTTATCCCCGACTTTTCTTATGTTGAAAAAAATGCGGATAAAATCAAGGGTATCGTGATAACTCACGGCCACGAAGACCATATCGGCGGCCTTGCATATCTGCTTAAAACTGTCAATATTCCCGTTTACGGTACAAAACTTACCATCGGTCTTATTCAGGGCAAGCTCAAGGAACACGGGCTTCTCGGCAGCGTTAAGCTTAACGAAATTGCCCCCGGTGATGTTGTTAAGCTCGGTGAGTTCAGCGTTGAAGCAATTCACGTTAACCACTCAATTCCCGATGCGATTGCTCTTGCAATCAAGTGCGAAACAGGTACCGTAATCCAGACGGGTGACTTCAAGATAGACAGTACACCTATCGACGGCGGAATGATAGATCTTTCGCGTTTGGCTCAGCTCGGTGATGAAGGTGTGCTTTGCCTTCTTTCCGATTCAACAAACGCAGAGCGTCCAGGTTACACCGAGAGCGAACGCAGAGTGGGTGAGTCGTTTGACGTGCTCTTCCGTAAGGCGGGCAAAAACAGAATTATCGTTGCGACGTTTGCTTCCAATATTCACAGAGTTCAGCAGATTATCAATGTTGCCCATTCACTCGGCAGAAAGGTTGCAATTATCGGCAGAAGCCTTGAAAATGTTGTAACCATCAGTGCACAGCTCGGCTATCTGAACATTCCCGAAAATGTGCTTATTAATGCCGATCTCATCAATAAATATCCCGCAGAAGATATCGTTGTTATCACAACAGGCAGTCAGGGCGAGCCTATGTCGGCACTTTCGAGAATGGCTTTTTCAGACCACAGAAAGGTTGAAATCCGCCCCAACGATTATGTTATTATTTCGGCAACCCCCATTCCCGGTAACGAAAAAACCGTAAGTAAGGTAGTTAATGAGCTTCTCAAACTCGGTGCACAGGTTATCTACGAAAAAATGTATGATGTTCACGTTTCGGGTCACGCCTGTCAGGAAGAGCTCAAACTTATAATGGGTCTTGTAAAGCCCAGATATTTTATTCCCGTTCACGGTGAGCAGAAGCATCTTCGCAAACATGCACTTCTTGCGGAAGGTATGGGAATCGGTACCGATAATATATTTATTGCGGATAACGGTTACGTTGCAGAGCTTACCAATCAGTCAATCAAAAGTGCCGCACCCGTACCCGCAGGCAAGGTGTTTGTTGACGGCTACGGCGTAGGCGATGTCGGAAGCGTTGTGCTCAGAGACAGAAAACATCTCGGTCAGGACGGTATTATTGTTGTTACCGCATCGCTCGATTACGAAACAGGTCAGCTTATTGCAGGGCCTGAGGTTATTTCAAGAGGCTTTGTTTATGTTAAAGAGAACGAAGAGCTTATCGCTCAGGCAAGAAAAATTGCCGAAAAATCTCTTGAAGGTTGTTACTACAGCAATATAAGTGATATAAACGCAATCAAAGGTAAGCTCAGGGATGCCGTTTCGCATTTTGTTTATGAGCAGACCAAGAGAAGTCCCATGGTTCTTCCCATAATTATGGAGGTATAAATGAAATTCAAGGGTTTTTGGTATGACGGCCTGATGATTTTTGTTGCGGCGGCGTTCGCAATTGCTTTCATCATAATGACATTCTTTTTCGACTCCCGTCTGGCACTTGCAGAATGTATGGGGTTTGTGTTGGTATGTGTTATAGCCGTCTACAGAGCTCTTTCCGCAAAAAACAGATATAAAAAATTCCTCATCAAAACCGCAAGGAAGCTTGACTATAAAAATTCAAAGGTGCTCTCTGAATTCCCTTTTCCTGTTGCGGTATGCGATGCCGAAGGCTGCGTAACCTGGTGCAACAACAGATTTCTTGCAGAAATCGCAAAAGAGGATATTTCAGCGGCTGATAATATTTCAAAATTCACCGACGGACTTCAAAGAGATGCTCTTGTTAATCGTGAAGGTGCGGGCGTTTTTGTTGACGGAAGGTATTACACCGTATTTTCCGTGCCGTATAAATCATCGGGTACCGAGTATTGTGCGTTGTATTTTCTTGACAACACAAACCTCAAAAAAACAGAGCTTGAATATTTCAATTCACGCCCTTATGCCGTGCTTATCGAAATGGATAACCTTGACGGCTCACGCACCGACCTCAGGGACAGTGAAGTTGCCGAAATCCGAAGCCGCCTTGAAGGTGTGCTTGATGATTGGGCGGAATCCTACGGCAGCGTAATGAAAAAGATAAGTGAAGACAGATATCTTATCATTACCGAGAGAATTAATTTCAGCAAAATGACAGAGGACAGATTTTCAATTCTTGAAACTGTCAGAAATTTTGAATACAAAGATGTAAAAACAGGTGCAACCCTTTCTGTCGGCGTAAGCGGAGGAGATACTGTCAGAGCTTGCGAAAAAAGTGCAAGAAAAGCTCTTGAAATGGCTCTCGGCAGAGGCGGCGATCAGGTTGCGATAAAACATAAAGACGGCTACGATTATATCGGCGGTGTTTCAAAGAGTGCAGAAAAGCGTAACAAGGTCAGAAGCCGTATAGTTGGCTCGGCTCTTGCGGAGCTTATAAAATCAAGCAGTAACGTTATTGTTATGGGTCACTCTTATACAGACCTTGACGCAATCGGCTCCGCAGTCGGTATTGCAAGTGCGGTGCAGAGTTTCGGAATACCCGTATATATTGCAACGGATAAAAAGAAAACCCTTGCATCTCCGCTTATTGAAAAGCTTGATATCGAGGGTATGAGCGGTCTGATTATCGGTCAGGAAAAGGCTCTTGAATTGCTCGATAAAAAAAGCCTGCTGATAGTTGTTGATACCCATATCGAATCTTTTGTTGAATTCCCGAAGCTTTATGAAAAAGCAGAAACAAAAGTTATCATTGACCATCACAGAAGAGCTGCGGCAGATATCGAAGATGCAGTTATTTTTCATCATGATCCCGGTGCTTCATCGGCAAGTGAAATGGTAACCGAATTGCTTCAGTATATGAACCCCGAAATGAATATCAGCAAAACCGTTGCCGAAGCCTTGCTTGCAGGCATTATGCTCGATACAAAAGATTTTGTTATCGGTACAGGTGTCCGCACCTTTGAAGCAGCTGCATTTCTCAAAGAGAAAAAGGCTGATATGATAAGCGTCAAAAAACTTTTTGCAAATTCTCTTGAAGTCAATAAACTCAGAACAAGGGTTATTTCTTCGGCAGAGAATTTTATGGGCTGTGCAGTATCGGTTGTTGATTTTGATTCGCCCGATGTAAGAATAATTGCTGCTCAGGCGGCGGATGAACTTCTCAAAGTAAGCGGAATAAAAGCATCGTTCGTAATGTTTGAAAATGCGGGTGCAATAAATATTTCCGCAAGGAGTCTGGGCGAAATCAATGTTCAGATTATTATGGAATCTCTCGGCGGCGGCGGTCACCAGACTATGGCGGCGTGCCAGCTCAAAGATTATGATATGACCAAGGCAAATTTCGCACTTCAGGGTGCAATAAATAACTTTTTTGAAAATAATTAAGGAGACAGATAAAATGAAAGTTGTACTTATTCAGGATGTAAAAGGG
>JAXJVE010000460.1:0-3091 GCA_036308705.1 Acutalibacteraceae bacterium | reverse complement strand
GTGCATATCATGTTTCGGGTTCATACGGTACGGATTACAGCGAGTTTATTGTATGGCTTCTCACCTGTGACGGTGAATTCCATGCGGGCGTAAACGAAAGATATCCTCAGTTTATGGTTTCGGGTGATGATCAGTCACTTTCGTCATTTTAAAAATAACAGCGTATACCGATTCAGGTATACGCTGCATTTTTGTTATTCAAGATGAGTTGTGTTGTTTATGTATTCAAAAGAAATGTCGCCGTAAGGATTTGTGCCTTCTTTATAGAATATAACCTTTGTGATTCCCGTGTTCTGAATGGCAATATCAAAAACAGGAGCCTCTTTGAAACCCATAATCTGAAAAATAAGAATTGTAAGAAATGCCGCGTGGGCAACAACGGCAACCTTCTCACCGCTGTTATATCTGCTTCTCAGATATTCCGTAACCTCTTTTGCTCTGTCAAAAACTTCGTATTCCTTTTCAAAAGTGCTGTGACATACACGGGGAAGGCTTTCGTTTACTCCGTCTGCCGGAACAGCGGTTTTGCAGAATTCCTTCATTTCTTCAAGTGTTATTCCTTCGTATTCGGGCGGTATTCCGACCTCAGAAAGAATAGGCAGAATGTTAAGCTGTTTTTCTTTTGGCTGATGACGGATTATTCCGTCTGCAGTGCTGATTGCTCTTATCAGACCGCTTGAATATATATGGTCAAAATCGGTTCTGCCAAGATATATGCCGAGTTTGTCGGCTTGTGAAAGCCCTTTTTCCGTAAGCAACGGGTCGTTGCCTTCCTTTAAGGTGAGATCGGTTCTGCCGTCATAACCTGCATTTCCCATGCTCTGACCGTGACGAATAAGGTAAAGTTCAAGTTCGGTAACGGGTTTTTGATTTTCCATAGTGTTCTCCTGAAAATTTGATATAAAAATTATATAGAATATGTATCTGTTTGTCAATCTGCTTGACATCGGAAGATATTAGCATTAAAATAAAAAACAGATATTTCAAAGGGTGATTGCAATGAGTGTTTGCCGTATAGTCGGTGCGGGTGAGTGCCGTAAAATTGATTTTGAAAAGAAGTCCGATGAGCTGATTATCGCTGCAGACGGCGGTTGTGCTTATCTTGATAAAGCGGGTATAGTGCCCGATGTAATAATAGGCGATTTTGATTCGTTGGGGTATGTGCCGAAAGGGAATGAGGTTATCATACTCAACCCTGTTAAGGATATTACCGATATGGATGCGGCAGTTAAAGAAGGCATAAAGAGGGGATTTACTGAATTTCACCTTTACGGTGCGTGCGGCGGCAGAATTGACCACACTCTTGCCAATATTCTTGTTGCTTCACTTTCTGCCCGCAACATCAGAGCGTTTATTCACGACGAGTCGATAATAACGGCGGTTACAAACGGTAAGATAAAATTTGATGCAGAATATAAAGGGTATATATCCGTGTTTTCGCACTCCGACAAATCTGAAGGCCTTACGATAGAGGGGCTTAAATATACACTCGAAAATGCTGCTTTTTCAAATAATTTTCCGCTTGGTGTCAGTAATGAGTTCATTGGAAAAGAAAGCAGTATAAGTGTTGAAAACGGAACGCTGATTATTATTTATTCAGAGAAAAAAGATTGACATAACATTTATTTTTTGTTAGAATATTATATCATAAATTCTGGAAGGAGATTTATTATGAAAACAAATGCAAAAAGATTTATTTCGGTAATTCTTGCTGTTATGCTTGTTTTTACTGCGATTGTTCCCTCGTTTGCTTCTTCAAACGATTTGCTCTGGCAGGCAAGCTGGGAGAAAGAGTATGATAACGGTGTTATCCTTTTCCCGGGAAGTAACAACAGCGAAATGAACGTTTCATGGTATTCAGAAACAGAAAGCGAACCCAAGGTTGTTGTAAGCGAAGGTCTTATTATAACAAATAACGCCAAAACATTCACAGGCTACTGTGTTGAAACCGATTATTTTGACGATTATTCAAACAAGGTAACAATCACAGGTCTTGAACCCGGCAAAACATATTCATACAAGTGCTACAGCGAAGGCTTTGAATCAGCTCTTTACCATTTCAAAACCGATGCGAATGAAAACGAATTCACCGCACTTTATATGACTGATATCCACATCACAGGTGTAAGCAATGAGGCACTCAGTCAGGACGAAGTTAAAAGAACTGCGGGTATATTCAACGATACTCTCAACGAGGCTTATTTAAGACATAATCCCTCGCTCCTTCTTTCAGCGGGCGATCAGGCATCATACGGTCTTGAAAACGAATACAAAGGTTTTGCTTCTCCGCTTGTGCTCAAGGGTATGCCTGTTGCAACAACAATCGGCAACCACGACCGCAAGGGCGTTGACTATAAAACATTCACCAATATGCCCAATGAGCAGGATGATGCAGCGGTTTCGTCATATATTGGTTCCAACTACTGGTTTACAAAAGGCGATGTCCTTTTTATGGTAGTTGATTCCAATAACGGCAGCGGTATTGACCACAGAAACTTTGTTAAGGATGCAGTTGAATCTAATCCCGATGCAAAGTGGAAGATTATGATGGCTCATCACGATCTTTACAGCGGCAGAATTCCTCACAGAGAAAGTGAAAATCAGTTTATCAGGATGCTTTGGGCTCCTATCTGCGATGAGTTCGGCATTGACCTTTTCCTTCTCGGTCACAGCCACTATTATTCTGTTACAAACGTTCTTTATAACGGAAAAACCGTTTCTCCCTATTCGTCAGAAATGAAGGATAATAAAGGTACTGTTTATATGGTATCAGGTTCAATCACAAGACCGAGAGATGATGAAGATATCGGTCTTAATGAGGATTGGGTTGGATATGCAAACACTCCCGATGAAAGAATTATTTATAACACCCTTGATTTTACCGAGGACTCAATAACCGTTTCGTCATATTATGTTGGCGAAAGTTCAGCTTTCAATTCATATAAAATCACAAAAACATCAAATGACGGCGGACATCCCGAGCAGAAATTGCCCTCAATCTTTGATGCGTTCGTAAGATTTGCAGGTACAATTTATGCATGGTTCAACAACATCGGTGTGTTCAGTGAACTTAAAGAAGACGGTTTTGATG
>JAXJVE010000459.1:0-3154 GCA_036308705.1 Acutalibacteraceae bacterium | reverse complement strand
CCATTATTTCGGCTGGTATGCACAGACCGTTGAGCAAATTGATATATGGCTCGATTCCTTCCACGAAAAGAATCCCGATATCAAGCTCTGTATCTCAGAATACGGTGCGGAAGGTATGACAAATCTTCACTCGGCAGAACCTGTTCAGGGCGACTATACCGAAGAATATCAGGCATATTTCCACGAGCACTATATAAAAGCTCTCACCGAACGCAAGTGGCTCTGGGGCTCCTATGTATGGAATATGTTTGATTTCGGCTCCGCTATCAGAAACGAAGGCGGTGTAAGGGGCAGAAACAACAAGGGTCTTGTTACCTTTGACAGAAAAACAAAGAAAGATGCTTTTTATGTTTACAAAGCAAACTGGTCGGACGAAAAATTCGTTCACATTGCAGGCGAAAGATTTGTTGACAGACCCACAGGCGAGCAGAAAATCAAGATTTACTCAAACTGCGATAAAGTAAAACTGACCGTTAATGACGAAACAGTTGAGCTTGAGGGCGATAAGATTTTTGTATTTGACGCCGTTATTAAAGAGGGCGAAAACATCATCACCGCAAAATCAGGCAAATGCTCTCACAAAATCGTTATCAACGGTACAGATATCCCCAACCCCGATTATCAGCTCCCCGAAGGTTGCGAGTCATTCGTCAGAAACTGGTTCAATTCAAACGAGGATATCAACCCCGATAATCTTTCGCTCAACGACAGCCTCGGCGATATTCTTTTCAACTCCGAAGTTCAGCGTCTTGTCAAAAACCATGCGGGTATTTCCGTTGACCACCCCGCACTTAAAGTTGTCGGCAAACTTCCTCTCAAACCCATAAGCAAAATCGCTTCAAAACTCGGTGCTGAGCAGCCTGTTACACTTGCAAACCAGTTCCTTCAGACAATAAAAAAAGATAAATAATTTTTGTATCCCGACAGTTTCCGAGCTGTCGGGATATTTTTCTGCTTTTATCGGCATTACAGAACAAAATCTGCTTGTATTGTAAAATTTTTTATGATATATTTTAGATACTATGTAAACTATATGGAGGGATTTATATGCCGCATCATATTCCGCAGCCTATATTCGGAATCAACCTTGCCCCGATTCCGGTATATCCGATTATGCTTTTCATCGCATTCATTGCGGGCGTAATCGCTTTCAAAAAAACATTCAAGAAAAAGTATTTTTCAAAATGCGTAAACAAACGGATTAAAAGAAGCTTTTTCTGGAGCGGTATTTTCGGCGTGCTCGGTTCAAACATTATCACCTGGATGGTGTTTGATGATGTTGCTCAGCTCCCCGTTTTTCAGCGAATAACACAGGGCGGCTTCAGTTTTTACTTTGGTCTTATCAGTTTTCTGCTCTGGGCAACGCTTTTCCTCAGAATAAACAAAATAAATCTGAAATTTGCGCTGAACAAAATCGTTTCACCCATTCTGATGGTTCAGTTCATTTCAAGGCTCGGCTGCAGCCTTGCAGGTTGTTGTTACGGCTTGCCGCTTGATATTGCAGGAGCAACCGTACATCTTCCCGTAAGAGAAGCCGAAGCTCTGTTTGCCCTTGTTCTGTTGATTGTTCTTCACAAAAGAGCATTCGGCAGCCGACTTAAAATTTATCTGTTTTCATATTCCCTTTTCCGTTTCTTTACCGACTTTTTCAGGGGCGACGATCAGGGTTCGCTTCTCGGTATCCCCTTCTTCTCGCCCACTCAGATTATTGCATTTTTTGTTGTTTTCATCAGCGGAATCTGGCTTTTTGCAAGACCTTTCTTCAAGCTTATCGGTCAGGAACAGGCACTCGATAATTTCAAAAAAGGCATAAGGGATTTCTTTGAAAAAATAAGAAGCAAGGTTTTCAAAAAGAAAACACCCTATTCGCCCGTACCCTTCAATTATGTTGAACCTGCAGGCAAAAAACATCCTCTCAAGGCAATCATTGCAATCGTTCTTGTTATTTCAATAATCTTCCTTTCATTTGTATACATCAACCCCTTCAGCTTCGATTGGTTTGACGATATCAAAGATACAATCAACTACACTTTCTTCAAAAGGGACAGTGTTCAGAATGAGGTTGGTGCATTAAACGGTGCAAGCCTTCTCAGACTTTACGGCGAAACTCCCATAAGCTCGGATAAAGAGGCAATGGAATTTGCCAAATCATACGACCAATGGAAGGATTTCAACTTCTCAAAAGCAAAAACAAAACGCCTTTCAAACGGCAACAACGCTTATATATTCCAACAGGAATTCAACGGCAAACCCATCATCGGCAAAAACAGGGTTCTTGTTACCGATAAAGATAACAAGCCTCTTTATATTGCGGGCGACGAAGCGGCACTTACCGTTACAAACGAAACCGTAACTTCATTTGTTTCGGCAACAACAACGGTCAGCGAAGCGTTCGGCAGCAACGTTACCGTTATTGAAAAAACCGATTGCTGGTACGATACGGGAAGCGGTCTTATCGACGCATACCACGCCGTACTTTCACAAGACGGCAAAACCGCAGCTGCGGGTGCAGTCCTTCAGAAGAGTGACGAAAAAATCATCTGCCTGACCGACCCCGAAACACAGTGCCCCAAGGATATCACCTCAAGCAACATTTCCTTTGCGGGTTCAAACATAAACACAATGCTTGAAAACAACGATACCGAAGCAATCGAAGATACAAGCAAAACAAACATTTCAAAGCTTCCCGACAGCGAAAAGAATCTTGCTTCTCTTGAAAAGGCTATCTGTATCGCTATTGAAAAGCTTGATATCCCCTCAGATCAGATTCGCAGCATTATCAACTCAACCGTTGAAATTGCAGAATTCATTCCCTCAATCAATATGATACTTTTCCGTTCGATTCTTTCCGAAGAAGCACATTCATCGGTTATTGCAAACGGAGGAAGTGCCGATGCCGCACAGGATGTTGTTAACGTTATCGCAAAAGCGTTTGATAAATGCGACATCAGGGCTGAGGATGATGAATGTGTTTCATCAATCAATGCAGGCTCACGCAGAACAACATACAAACATTCAATCAACTTTGCATCCGATGTTGATGCTTTCAACGTTACAACTCCCGCAAACCACACAACTCAGGTTACTCTTACCACAGAATCCCCCGTTCAGATTGAAATTTACGGTGAAGACGGACGTGCGGTTGTTTCGATGT
>JAXJVE010000458.1:0-2613 GCA_036308705.1 Acutalibacteraceae bacterium | reverse complement strand
TTTTTCTTTCTTTTTGCAATCAAGGCGTCTCTTTTTGCAAAAATGCTTGCTTCATATTCTTCTCTGCTTTTCACTGAAAGTCCGCCTCCTTTTCGAGTGTTTTTTTCAGGGTTTGTCTTGCCCTGTAGACTAAATTTTCAATTTGTTTTTTGCTTTTCTTCATAACCGCACCCGCCTGCTCATAGCTCATATCTTCAAAATAAATCAGATGCAAAACGGTTTTGTAATCTTCGTTAAGATTATCAATGGCATTGTGGAGCTTTTTATCACGCTCTTTTTTGAGGAATTCATCTTCAAGATTACGCCTGTCCGCTTCGTTTTCTATGTATTCATAAGCACATTCGGGCTTGCGTGAACATTTGCGAAGATAACTGACCGCCTTGTTCCTGGCGATGGTGAAGATATAGGTCTTCAAAGATGTTTTAAAATTGTATCTTCTTTTATGAATAAGAAGTTCAACAAAAACATCCTCTGAAATTTCCTGAGCAATCGCAACGTTACCTACATAGCGGTTGATGAAGAATATTAAATTTTCGCTGTACATATCGAGGAGCTCCCCGAATGCACTTTCGTCTCCGTCAAGAAAACGGCGGTAGCTACTTTCACCGTTATCCATTCGAACACCTCCGTGTCAACACTTTCAACCATTATTCGCCAAAAACAGAAAAAACACTCAGTATAAATTTAAAAGGCGGGGAAAACCCGCCTTTTTATCAATCATTATATGCTTCTTTTACCGCGTAGTATGCAGGCTTGGGATTGCCCTTGCCGTCAACAAGACCCCAGCCTGTTTCAACGGGGCAGTCACTCTGACCGCAAACATAACAGCTGTCACTGTCACCCCAGCAGTATACAAACATACCTATAACGTAGTCAACGTCACGCACTTTGGGGATTATGTATTCAAAGAAATCTGCCTGACCTTCGGGGCTGTGCTCAAAACCGTAAAGACCGAAGCCCTCTGCAAGCTCGCAGTAAAGGTGGTTTGAATATTCGCCGTTAAAAATAAGGTCTGCACGTTCTTCAGGAGTTCTGTCGCTGTAATCTTCGATGATTTCTTCTCTCATATCTTCGGGGAGCTTGCTGATGAAATCGTCAATGTTTGCTCTTGCTTCTTCTTCGCTGTTATAACCGTATTTCTGAAGAATTTCTTTCTTCTCGGCATCTGATTTGGGTTCGCCGTAGCCGATATAACCGAATTCACACATAACAACGGGTTTGCCCGTAACTCTTCTTACAAAGTTGAGAATTGTGATATACTGGTCGGGATTCTTGAGAACGTTTTCAAAGCAGCCGAGATACATATCAAGGCCAACGTAGTCGCAATACTGATGATATTCAGCCATCTTGAAGGGGAGCTGAAGAATTGAAAGACCACCGAGATTATAGCCGATGATAATGTTTTCTCTTATGGGGTACATAGCTTCAAGCTGCATACCGATAAATTCAGCGGCTTCGTCAAGTGTGAGAGGGAGCGTAAAGCGGTCAATACCCATTTCGTTTGTAATCTGGAACGCACCTACGATATCTCTCAGGTCATTCATATAAAATCTTGCAATATCCTGAATTGCCTCACGGTTTTCGGGGTTACGGGGATCAAGACCGTATGCGATATAGTCATCGGGATAGGGTGTGATGCCAAAGATTTTAACACCGTTTTCAGCGTATTCTTTGCTCTCTTCTTTCCAGTTAAGATAATGCTGAGAAAGAGTACCGTCGCTGTTGTAGGGGAAGGGGATATCATCACGGAACCACTCTATACCTGCTTCGTTGAGAAGGTCATACTGAGGGTCTGCGTGGCATACGCCCTTCATAAATCCGCCTACCTTAGCTTGAGCAACGTCGATATTTTTATCAAAATAAACCGAAGGGTCCCATACAAGCATTGATGCAAACGGGGTGATGACGGCAAGGATAAAGCCGACTATTTTCATTAAAATTGCCATATTATTTTCTCCTTTTATTTATTACAAATTAAATTCTAACATAGCAAATCCGCCATTTCAATCAAAAATGAACGGCGGATTTATTTTTGTAATATATTACAATATTAAATTTGTGTTTTTGTGAGTTATTCACAGTGAGCTGCATCAATAACTTTTTGAGCAACTGCTTTGAGCTGATCCATATTCTCGAGTGCACCGATTTCCTGTCTTAATGCCGCCGCACCCCTTACGCCTTTGATATACCAGCCTGAGTGCTTGCGTGCTTCACGCATACCAACATATTCGCCCTTGTATTCGCAGAGTTTTGAAATATGGCGTATCATTATATCCATTCTTTCTTCAATGGGAGGATCGGGCAGAATGATACCGCTTCTGAAATACTCATTAATCTGAGTGAATACCCAGGGTGCACCGAGAGCACCTCTGCCAATCATAATAAAGTCACAGCCTGTGGTTTTATACATATTCTCTGCCGAAAGAGCATCAACAATATCGCCGTTGCCGATAACGGGTATTGATACCGCTTGCTTGACCTGTTTTATAATGTCAAGGTCAACGGGCGGTGCATACATCTGCTTTCTTGTTCTGCCGTGAACGGTAATAGCCGACGCACCCGAATTCTCCTGCATTTTTGCCATTTCAACGGCATTGATGTTGTTTTCATCCC
>JAXJVE010000457.1:0-5342 GCA_036308705.1 Acutalibacteraceae bacterium | reverse complement strand
GAGATAAGGGTCAACCTTCTGCTGCAGATCACCCGGCAGAAAGCCGAGCTTTTCGCCCGCTTCAACGGCGGGTCGTGTAAGAACAATACGGTTTATTTCTTTTGCCCTGAAAGCGGTTACCGCCATTGCAACGGCGAGGTAGGTTTTACCCGTACCTGCGGGGCCTATGCCGAAGGTTACCGTATTGTTGCGGATTGTTTCAATATATTTTTTCTGACCGAGTGTTTTGGGCTTGACGGGTTTGCCTTTTGATGTTATGCAAACGCAGTCTGCCGCCATATGAACAAGTTTATCTTCGTTGCCGTCGTTGACAAGTGAAAGCACATAGCGTACATTCTGGTCGCTGAGCGATTCACCTCTGTTAATAAGAGTAAGCAAACCGTTTATTGCACGGACACCTTTCTGCACATTTTCGGCCTCACCCGCAACCTTAAGCTCCGAGCCTCTGCTGATAACGGAAACCGAAAATTCCTTTTCGATAAGCTTGATATTCTCATCAAAACTTCCGAAAAGGCTGACCGCCTGCTCCATTCTGTCAACATTTATAATCTGTTCAAACATACACCTGATACTCCATAATGCATAATTACAGTTTAGTATAACACATTAATTTATAAAAGTCACTATTATATATAAATATTTTTTATTATTTTATAGGCATTGATATTGAATCAAAACTATGATATAATAATTACACTTCGCAAAGAAAGGATGTTATTACAATGACAGAAATCACAAAAGATATGAAAATCGGCGAAATTCTTGACGCTAACCGTGAAGTTGCTCCCTTCTTCCTTGAAATGGGTATGCATTGCCTCGGCTGTCCTTCAGCAAGAAACGAATCAGTTGCTCAGGCTTGCATGGTGCACGGCGTTAACGCTGATGAACTTATCGCAAAAATCAACGCATTCCTTGCGAAATAATGCTTAATCTTTCGGAAAGAATGTTGATGGCGGCGAAGATGGTGCGTAAGGGTAAAGCTGTTGCCGATATCGGCACCGACCACGCCTATCTTCCCGCTTATCTTGTTTTGAACGGTATAACCTCAAAGGCTCTTGCGTGCGATGTGCGTAAGGGTCCGCTTGATAATGCAAAAAAGACCGTTGATGCCTACGGGCTGCAAAACGAAATTACTCTCAGGCTCTCCGACGGCTTTGATGAAATCGAGCCTTTTGAAGCCGATGATTTCATTATGTGCGGTATGGGCGGCACTCTTATGGAGCAGCTTGTTTCAAGAGCATACTGGCTCAAGGATTCATCAAAAAGAATCATTGTTCAGCCTCAGTCACACGCCGAGGATATCCGAAGATTCTTTGTTGAAAACGGTTTTGAAATACTTTGTGAAGATGCGTGTATCGACAGCGGCAAGCTTTACTGTGCAATGGCTGCGGAATACACGGGTAAAATAACAGAAAAACCTGTATCGTACATATATACGGGCGAGCTTTCAAAATGCCAAAAGCCCGAAGCCCGCCTTTACCTTAAAAAAATAAACACTCAGCTCAAAAAGAAACTTGATGCCGAGAGAACACACGGTTCACCCGAAAAAGCGGCTTATCTTGAAAAAATCACACTTGAAACGGAGGCAACAATAAATGAAATACAAACTGACGGTTAAAGATATTTTTGATTATATCAACTCCGTTGCACCGTTTAAAAATCAGTGTGAATGGGATAACAGCGGACTTGTTGTGGGCAGTTTTGATGCCGAAGTCAAAAAAATCGGCGTTGTGCTTGACATCACATCCGATGCGGTTAAATATGCCGCAGAAAACGGAATTGACCTTATCATAAGCCATCATCCCGTTATTTTCAGACCCGTAAAAACTTTTCTTGCCGATGATATACCTTTTATGCTTGCAAAAAGTGGAATTTCGGCAATCTGTGCACATACTTCGCTCGACATAGCAAAGGGCGGCGTAAACGATGCACTCGCAGAAGCCCTCGGTTTTGAGAACGCAACCCCGCTTGCCGAATCGGGTGAAGAATCCATGGTAAGAGTTGTTGAAACAGCCGGAACAACCGCCGATGAACTTGCAAAACTCGTTGCAGAAAAACTTTCAACCTGTGTTACGGTTGCCGACGGCGGAAAAACCATCAGAAAAATCGCATTATGCGGCGGTGCAGGTGCGGATTTCTTTGAAAAATCAGGCTGTGATGCTTATATCACGGGCGAGGTAAAACACCACGAATATCTGCAGGCAAAAGAATGCGGTATAACTCTTATTGCCGCAGGCCATTTTGAAACGGAAAACCCCGTTGTTACGGTTATAGCCGATAAAATCAAGGATAATTTTGACTGCGATGTTGAAATTATCCCGCAGAATTCTCCTGTAAAATACTACAAATGAGGAAACATTTATGCCCCTTGACGGAATTACATTAAACCTGTTAAAACAAGAGCTTTCGCAATATATAATCGGAAGCAGAATAGAAAAAATACATCAGCCGTCAAAAGATGAGCTGGTGTTTCATCTGCGTTCAAGAGAAGGTGCATACCGCCTTCTGATATCAGCTTCCGCAAACAGCCCGAGGCTTCACCTGACCGCAAACGCTCCCGAAAACCCCGCAACTCCGCCGATGCTCTGTATGCTTTTCAGAAAGCATCTTACAGGTGCGGTTATAACGGATATACGCCAGCTCGGGCTTGACAGAGTTATTTTTATTGACCTTTCGGGTACAAACGAAATCGGTGATGCCGTAACTTTCACACTCTGCGTTGAAATTATGGCAAAGCACAGCAATATAGTGCTGATTAATTCAGAAGGGAATATCATCGACGCTGTAAAGCGAGTTGACTTTACGCAATCATCTGTCCGTCAGATTTTGCCTACTTTCAGATACGAATATCCGCCCCGTCAGGGCAAGATGAATATAACAGAAATTGAACCAGAAACTGCCGTTAAGACAATAAAAAACTGCACAGGCAAACATCTTTCGGGTGCAATTCTTGAAACACTTGAAGGCATTTCTCCGTTGATAAGCCGTGAAATTGCTTCATTCTCCTGCGGCGGTGATATTGCCGCAAATGAAATGAACGCAATCAACGAAGAACGACTTACAACAAAACTTCACGAAATAAAAAACACTCTTCTAAGCGGCAACGGAAATCCGACTATGCTTATCCGTGAAGGCGTAAAGCCCTACGACTTTACATTTATGGATATTACGCAGTACGGATTCACCGTAACGCCAAAGCAATATGAAAGCTTTTCGGAGCTTTTAGATAATTTTTATTACGAAAAAGACCGTTTTGAGCGTACCCGTCAGAGAAGTCAGTCGCTTCTCAAACTGCTCACCAATGCTTCATCAAGAGCCGCAAGAAAATTGCAGAGCAGACAAGCTGAGCTTGAGGCGTGTGCAGACCGCGATACGCTCAGAATTTATGCCGAATTGATTCTTGCAAATCAATACAGGCTTGAAAAAGGTTCACTCTTCTATGACCTTGAAAATTTCTATGATAACAACAATACCGTTCGTATTCCCGCAGACCCCGCACTTTCGCCCTCGGCAAATGCACAGAAATATTTCAAGGAATACCGCAAGGCAAAAACTGCCGAAAGTATGCTTGGCGAACTGATTGAACAAAGCGAACAGGAGCTTGCATATCTTGAATCGGTTATTGATGCAGTCAACCGTGCCGACGGCTATACAGAACTTGCCGAAATACGCAACGAACTCTATGAACAGGGTTATCTCAAGCGTGCAAAAAACGATAAATCAAAAAAGCCGAAGCCGTTGCCTCCGCTTGAATATGTATCTGATGACGGCTACACAATTCTCGTTGGCAGAAACAATGTACAGAACGATTTGCTCACCTTCAAAACAGCCGCCAAGGATGATTCGTGGTTCCACACTCAGAAAATTCCGGGTTCTCACGTTGTTGTTATCGGCAACGGAGATATAATCCCCGAGCTTACCTGCCGTCAGGCAGCAACTCTTGCGGCATATCACAGCGGCGGCAGAGAGTCTTCTCAGGTTGCCGTTGATTACACAGAAGTCCGTTCGCTGAAAAAACCTACGGGTGCAAAACCGGGCAAAGTTATCTATCACACATATAACACGATGTGGGTAACACCCGACAGAGAGCTTTGTGAAAGGCTGAAAAAGAAATAAAAAATCACCGCTGACTGTTCAGGTCAGCGGTTTTCTTTTAGTGAATATCGTCTGAGTCGCCTGCTGTGATTGCGGTTTCGGATTCTCTGAAAAGAAGAGAGATGCACCAGATACCTGCGAGAGCAACAAGCGTATAAACAATTCTGCTGAGAATTGCTCCCTGTCCGCCGAAAATCCAAGCCACAAGGTCAAACTGAAACAGACCGATGCTGCCCCAGTTAAGTGCACCGATAATCACAAGAGCCAGTGAAATTTTATCAAGCATTCGTTTCAACTCCTTACTTGCTTTTCAAGCATAGTATGAGCTGTTTTTATTATTGATATTCGCATAAAAACAAAAAAATTGCAAACAACAACATCTGTTATTGTTTGCAAAAATTTTAAAAAATAAATTTCACATCGCTGTCCTTGAAAAGCGGTGCTTTTTTATCCTTTTCTGAAAGCACAGGCTCATCAACGCCCCATTCAACGCCGATTTCGGCATCGTTCCAGCAAATGCTTCTGTCATTTTCGGGCGAATAAAATTCATCAACCTTATATGAAAGCTCAACATTATCGGTAAGAGTCACAAAGCCGTGAAGACAACCCTTGGGGATATAGAGCATTTTTTTGTGTTCTTCGCTCAGTTCAACAGCTATCCACTTCATATATGTAGGTGAACCTTCTCTTATATCAACCGCAACATCAAGAATCTTTCCCCTTGTGCAGCTTACAAGCTTTGCCTGAGCCTTGGGGTCAGTCTGACAGTGCAGACCTCTCAATGTGCCTTTCTGTGCTGAAAAAGAACGGTTATCCTGAACAAAATCTGCGTTTATGCCGAATTTTTCAAGCTCTCTTTTTGAATATGTTTCGCAAAACCAACCTCTGTTATCACCAAAAACCTGAGGTTCGATTTCAAAAACGCCGTTAATCGCCGTTTCAGTCAGTTTCATAATCCAAATTACCTTCCACACCCCAGCACGGTCTTTCACCGGGTTTGCCGCCCGTATAAAGAATTCTGCCTTCTGCAACGGAACGCAGATGCTGACCGTAGGATGATTTTCCGTATTTTTCCGCAGAGCGAAGCAAAGCCTCGCGGCTTATCCATCGCATATTATATGCAATTTCTTCAGGTGCGGAAATCTTGATACCCTGAAGCTTTTCAACGGTTCTGATGAAGTTTGCCGCATCCATAAGGTTTTCAACCGTTCCCGTATCAAGCCATGCAAAGCCTCTGCCCATAAGCT
>JAXJVE010000456.1:0-4479 GCA_036308705.1 Acutalibacteraceae bacterium | reverse complement strand
CCGTACCACGAAACAACGAGCTTAAACTTCTGCCTGCATTTGTTGAATATGCGGCTCAAAGCGGTGTAGACGCATTCATTGTAACCGATATTGGTGTAATGAAAATCATTCAGAAATATGCTCTGAATGTTGAAATTCACATTTCCACTCAGGCGGGTATTACAAACTATGCCGCCGCAAACTCATTCTATGAATTGGGTGCAAAGCGAATTGTAACCGCAAGAGAGCTTTCGCTGGATGAAATCGCCGAAATAAGAGCAAACACACCAAAAGAACTCGAAATAGAATGTTTCGTTCACGGTGCAATGTGCGTTTCGTTTTCGGGCAGATGTCTGCTTTCAAATTATATGACAGGCAGAGATTCAAACAGGGGAGACTGTGCTCAGCCTTGCCGCTGGAGATATGCGTTGCTTGAAGAAAAAAGACCCGGTGAATATTTTCCGATTGAACAGGATAATACGGGTACATACATAATGAATTCTCGTGATATGTGTATGATTGAGCATATTTCAAAACTTACAGAAGCAGGCATAAACAGTTTTAAAATCGAAGGCAGAGCAAAATCAGCTTATTATACTGCGGTTTCTGTTAATGCATACCGTTGTGCGATTGACGGATATGAAAAATCAGGCTTTGATATTAATTATGTTCCTGAGCAGTGGATACTTGATGAAGTCAGAAAAGCAAGTAACAGACAGTATTGCACAGGTTTCTATTTCTCAACTCCTATGGATGATGCTCAGATTTTCTATAACGGCGGATATGTTCGTGAATGGGATGTTGCTGCTATAGCTGAGAAATGGGAAAACGGTGTTCTGTACGCTTCTCAGCGTAACCGTTTCTTTGACGGCGATGAGCTTGAAATAATGATCAAAGGTATTGAACCTGTAAGAGTAACTGTTAAAAATCTCAGAAATGAAGAAGGGCAGTTAATTGAAAATGCACCCCATCCTATGATGAAGCTCAGCTTTGATTGCCCTATTGAAGTCCCTGAAGGTGCATATCTGAGAATGGAAAGAAAGAACGGTGTTATTTTATGACCGCTTATTTTCCTGTGTTTTTTCTCTGGATTGTTATTTTTATTGTTTTATATAAGCAAAAAAACCAAAACATAAAAAGAATCATCAAAAAAAGAAAGAAAAGAGGAAATATTGATATGAGCGATGTTTTCAACAGATATATTGGTAAAGACTGTCTTGTTTATTTTTCAAACGGCAGTTCAAATGTGATTGAATGTAATGTTTTGTCCGTTTCAGATAATTGGCTTACAGTAAAAACAAAAGACGGAGAAGAAATAATAAATGTTGATTATATTATAAGAGTCAAAGAACATCCGACCAATAAAAACGGCAAAAAGAAAAGCGTTATTTTCTGAGATAATACACCCGATTTTTCCGGGTGTATTTTTTTGTCCGTTTTTTTGGACATTTTGTAGAATAAAATAGTTTTATAAAGAAATTAATCATCAACAGATAGTATCATAACTTGACATTGCTTCAATATGTGGTATAATGCTATTGGTAAAATTTGCGTTTTGGGAGGATTTGACCTTATGGCTAAAAAACCCGAATATAATAATGAAAGTATGACGCTCCTCAAAGGTCCCGATAAAGTAAGAAAAAGACCTGCAGTTATCTTTGGCTCAGACGGTCTTGACGGCTGTCAGCACGCGGCGTTCGAGATCATTTCAAACTCAATAGACGAAGCAAGAGAAGGCTTCGGCAATAAAATTATAGTTACTCTCTTCTCCGATAATTCAATAGAGGTTCAAGACTTCGGACGAGGACTGCCTGTTGATTATAACAAAAAAGAAGAACGATATAACTGGGAGCTTGCATTCTGTGAAATGTATGCAGGCAGTAAGTATGATACAAACAACAACGGCAGCTACGAATATTCACTTGGACTCAACGGTCTTGGTCTTTGTTCGACCCAGTTTGCTTCTGAATATATGGAAGCTGAAGTTCATACAGGCGGATACAGATATCTTCTCAACTTCAAAAAAGGCTTTATCGTAGGCGATATGATAAAGGAAGAATATTCAAAAAAAGACACAGGTACCCGTATCAAATGGAAACCTGACCTTGAAGTTTTCACCGATATAGATATTCCGCTTGAATATTTTCAGGATACCCTGAAGAAACAGGCGGTTGTTAATGCAGGCGTAAAATTCATTCTCAAAAAGCAGAGCTCAAAAGGCTTTGAAACATTTGAATATACTTATGAAAACGGCATTGAAGATTATGTAAAAGAATGTGTAGGAGAAAATGCTCTTACAAGTATCCAGACATGGCACGGTGAAAGAATAGGCAGAGACCGTGAAGATTTGCCTGATTACAAACTTAAAATGAATTTCTCGCTTACATTCTCAAACAAAGTTCAGCTCAAAGAATTCTATCATAATTCAAGTTTCCTTGAAAACGGCGGCTCTCCCGATAAAGCTACAAGGCTCGCATTTGTTGCACAGATAGATTCATATCTCAAGCAAAGCGGCAAATATCAGAAAAGCGATGCCAAAATCACTTTCCAGGATATTGAAGACTGCCTTGTGCTTGTTATTTCATCATTCTCAACCCAGACTTCTTATGCCAACCAGACAAAAAAAGCTATTACCAACAAATTCATTCAGGACGCAATGTCCGATTTCATTAAGCATCAGCTTGAAATATATTTTATCGAAAATCCGTTTGAAGCAGATAAAATTGCCGACCAGATTCTTATTAATATGAGAAGCCGTGTCAAAGCCGAAAAAACAAGGCAGGGACTTAAGGAATCGCTCATTCAGAATGTTGGTAACTTAACAAACAGAATTCAGAAATTTGTTGACTGCAGAAGCAAAGATATTGAAGTACGTGAACTTTTCATCGTTGAGGGTGATTCAGCTTTGGGTGCTTGTAAACAGTCAAGAAACTCTGAATTTCAGGCAATTATGCCCGTAAGAGGTAAAATTCTCAACTGTCTGAAATCGGAATATGACCGAATTTTCAAGAGTGATATTATTACAGACCTTGTTAAGGTTATCGGATGCGGTGTTGAAGTTGATTCAAAGCAGAAAAAAGGTAAAGATATGGTTTCTTTTAATCTTGATTTGCTCAGATGGAACAAAATCATAATCTGTACCGATGCTGACGTTGACGGCTTCCATATAAGAACTCTTATACTTACAATGATATACAGACTTATGCCCCAGCTTTTTGAAGAAGGAAAAGTATTCATTGCCGAATCACCGCTTTACGAAATAACCTGCGGTGACGAAACCTGGTTTGCGTATAACGAAAGCGAAAAAGCGGATGCTCTTGCCGAAATAGGCAATAAAAAATACACCATTCAGCGTTCAAAAGGTCTTGGTGAAAACGATCCCGATATGATGTGGCTAACAACCATGAACCCCGCAACAAGAAGACTTATCAAGGTTGAACCTTCGTTTGCTCAGGAAACATCCGATAAATTCGACCTTCTGCTCGGTGATAACCTTGCGGGCAGAAAAGAGCATATTTCTCAGAACGGTCATCTTTATATTGATATGGCCGATGTTTCATAATAATATTACGGAGTTATAAATATGGCTAAAAAATCAAAAAAAGGAACTGATATACAGGTTGAAAAGCTCGACGATAAAACCCATATTCTTGGTGCGGGTGAGATTGTAAATCAGCCTATTACTGATACGCTCGAGCTGAACTTTATGCCCTATGCAATGAGCGTTATAATGTCGCGTGCCATCCCCGAAATTGACGGCTTCAAACCCTCTCACAGAAAGATTCTTTATACTATGTATAAAATGGGTCTGCTTACGGGAAACCGTTCAAAATCAGCAAATATAGTTGGTCGTACAATGCAGCTTAACCCCCACGGCGACGCAGCCATATATGAAACTATGGTTCGTCTTTCAAAGGGTTATGAAGCACTTCTGCACCCGTATGTTGATTCAAAAGGTAACTTCGGTAAGGCATATTCAAGAGATATGATGTGGGCTGCTTCAAGATATACAGAAGCAAAGCTTGACAAAATCTGTACCGAGCTTTTCTCGGATATAGATAAAGATACGGTTGACTTTGTTGATAACTACGATAACACAATGAAAGAACCCGTTCTGTTGCCTGTAACATATCCCAGTGTACTTGTAAACGCAAACACAGGTATTGCGGCAGGTATGGCAAGTTCAATCTGTTCATTCAATCTTGAAGAAGTATGTAACACAACCATCGAACTTCTCAGAAATTCAAAACACGATGTAACCGAAACTCTCAAAGGACCCGATTTTGCAGGCGGCGGTTATCTGATATATAACCGTGATGAAATAGAATCAATATATAAAACGGGCAGGGGAGGATTTAAAGTAAGAGCAAAATATTCTTATGATAAATCGAATAACTGCATTGATATTACCGAAATTCCGCCAACAACAACATCCGAAGCAATTATTGACCGTATAATCGAAAAAATCAAAGCGGGTTCAATCAAAGAAATAAGCGATAT
>JAXJVE010000455.1:0-18160 GCA_036308705.1 Acutalibacteraceae bacterium | reverse complement strand
GTATAGCACAAAGAAGGAACTCCGGAAAGAATAGGCATAATTGTTCCGTGGATTCTGCTTCCGAACGAGAAATCAACACTGTTATATATATAATAACTCATCCATTGCTGTGTGTCTGCAAACAGTTTGATTTTGTTGTTTGCTGCTGCCCGAACAAAATCATAGTCTCCTCTTTTTATATATTTAAGAATTCGTCTGAAAGAGAGAGGGTCAGACTCGAAATATTTCGGGTCATATAATACTTTTCCGTTTACATCCTGACAAATAAAGTCTGCTGATTTTACACTTTTATCGGAAACAGGCAATTTGAACGTTCCGTTAATAGATGCAACAAAATCTTTTTTTGAAACTTTTTCATTTGAGATTGTTAAATCTCTGCCCATTTGAAAAATAGACGGACATCCCGTTACAACTGCATTTTTGAACCCGAGTTTTTCAAAGAATTCGGCCGTAAAATAACCTCTGAGGGCAAATTCACCTCCGGTGTTGTAGACGGATTTGATGAATTTGGTTGAAGGTTCTTTGATTGATTCAACCAAAGAGTTCAATTCATCATATGATTTTGCCTGTATACCGCAAGCAATAACATATACAGGGATTTTGAGCTTGCTGATGTGAGAAGCTCTCTTTTCCATATATTGAACCCAGTTTAAACGGAAACAGTTTGCTAACGGCATAAGCACACAATCGTAATTGTTGTTTATATAGTCCTCAGATAAATTGTCGTATCCGAATTCATATATTGTTTCTTCGCTGGTTATTTCCGCTAAAATTCCCTGTAACCATACTTTGTTACCGAAATTAGGAATTTTACCGTCAAGTTCGTTTCTTGCTCGTTCTGCAAGTGTGGAATAATCAGTTTTTCTGAAATCACTCATACCCAATTTGTTGGGCGGATAATAAATTAAAACTTTCATATTGCAACCTTTCATATGAATGTTAAAAAATTGTTGTTAATTACTAATATTATACATTCTTTATCATTAAAAATCAATATCTTTCCAAAGCATCGCAGATTTCTGCGGTGCTTTATTTTTTTGCTTTTGCATTTTTAAATTTTTCTTGTGACAGAAAATTTTGGCGTTTTGAATCTGTCATAACTTTATTGAAGCCGACAAAAAACGGCAAAAATTTATTATGAAAGAAGTTTTTTATGAAAAAACTCGATGTTAATTTTAAAAACGGATATATCGCATTATCACAGAAAATTATTTTCAGCTTTGATCCTCCTGCTTACGGAATAATTGAGAGAAATATCTTTACCGGCGACTATCGTATTGTCGGAGGCAGCAGAACTGTTCCTCTGACTTTCGAGCAGGGAGAAAATCTGATTGAAAGTGATTTTTGAATGTTGTGTTGCCCATACATCTGTCATAACCAAAATAACTATGTATGACGGATGGGGTGATATGAGGAGATAAATGACAACAAATCAAAAGACGGGAGGTGATAACATGTTCATTGACGAGTTCTATTATGGCAACATTGATGCGCAGACAACAAAACTTGCTCAAAGCAACGTATACAAAAAGAAACTTGAGCTTCTGGCTGAAACAGAAAAGATACTTTCGAATAATCTGAACGGTGAGGACAAAGAGCTGTTTGAGCAATATGCAGATGCGTGGGCATATCTGAACTTTCAAAGTGTCAGGGATTCGTTCAAGAACGGATTTCGTTTGGGCGCACAATGTATAATTGATGTTTTTGCAGATTGATATTGTCCTTGGAGAGGGACACTAATAACTACTACTTTATTATACGAGGATGAAAAAATGACACTTATTGAAAAGTGGTGCGATTTTACCCATCAGCAAATTATTGATGAGATGTGTCGGATACTTGATAACAACCCTAATTGGGATACAGACCTGTTCTGCGTTGATGAAAACAGTCAACAGATTCGTTATTGTGGGGATAACACCGACGCTGAAGCGTACAGCAAAAAAACAGGGATATGTTTCTCTGAAAATACTGCGAAAAAATGCATTGAATCCGTGCTGTCTGACTATACGTTTCTCCTGATTCCGTGGATGTACAATGATACCGAAGAAGTTGATTTGTGCCTTAAGGTGAATTTACCTATGGATTATTCGGAAGCAAACGGAAAAACCCAAGAATTTGTTGAAGTTATCCTGAAGTTCAGGAAATGCAATAACAAAGCAGGTTTCTGTATCACCAAGGTGATACCTGTGAAGTGAGGAGAGTGATTAACATAACATTGTTACAAGAATGGCAGACAAAAGGTTGTTCAGAGCTTAATATCGCAAGAGAAATCCAAAAGCTTGCTTTGTCTGACGGCTGGACGAATATTTTCTGCAGGGATAAAGAAGGCGGATTGATATCGTATACTTACAGCAAAAAGCAGATGTCAGATAAAATGAAAAACAACAAAAAACAATACGTTTCAACGGCGTATAACGAACAGATGGCATTGGGCATTATACGTTATGCAGTGGCTTTGTATGCGGAACATATTGCGGTCTGGATGCTGAATTCCGATGCACCCATGTGTTTTCTCGTTGCGCACAATGACGGTCCGATAGGTACGGTTTACACCGATGCGGATAAAACCGTTGCCACAAGATGCACAATGATAACAATCAAAAAATCCGATTTGCCGTGTAATAACCGCAGCGGTTTTTACGTTGAATCGCTGATACCTGTGCCTGAAAACGTGTACGAGTGAAACGGTTAATCGCCATGTTTGTGATGCTGGTTGCGGTGTTGAACAAGTGTGATAGATATCCACGTTGTTTTTCGATAAAATCTCCTTTATGAGCTGATCCCCGTCGATAATTCGGCGGGGGTCGGTTCTTTTCAAAATGGGCACGGTGTTGATGGTTCGCAGAGACACAGATGAATACGGTTGAATATTTATGTTTGAAATATGCTGAAATCTGTACTATAATTTGATTATCATTTAGATAAGGAGTGTTGTTTTATGTTTGCTGATTTTGACTTATCCGAAATTGAGTATGAAAAAGATGAACTGTTGCGTGTTGTTTGCGATGATGATGGTAATGGTTCCGATGAGCAAATACAAGCGGAACCCATAGAAATATTCAAACCGGTTTACAAGAAAAACAAATTCATAAAGCCTTATTTCCCGTACAGAAAAGAAAAGGTAATTATTCCGAGTTTTCAATACAGACCCGGAGATCCTACTGCAGAAAATGTTTATACAAAGCAAAACGAAAAAATTTTTAAGAAAAAAATTATTGCAAACATCAAAGAACAGCTCGAATGCGAAGAAAAAACAATCATTGATGCATGTGCTTTGCCGCATATAATGTTGAAGATGTATTTTTTGAATAACGGAATCGACAGAGGTTTGTTTTTGAGAAAAACATCGCAAAGTAGTACCACATATGATAATCTGCTTACTAAAATAAATTATACCCCTCAGCTGGAAACCTTGGTTGATGTTTGTTGGTCTTTAAATATAGATTATGTTGTTGCCAAGAAAATATTTGAGGGTTTCGGATATAATCTTGACGGTACAACACCCAAGATACTTGCTTACAAGTACGTGTTAAAATATTTCCTTTGTATGCCCATTGAAGAAGTTGAAGCTTTTCTTGCAGAGTGCAAAGTGAAATCGTTCAAAAAGGAATAAAATAAAATCTCTTTATCGCTCCCAAAGCCGTTGGCAGGACAATTTTTGTCTTGTCAATGGCTTTTTGCTGTTTTCTTACAAAAAAATTTCAATTTCAAATGTGAAAACAAGGGCTGTGTTTTGCACGAATATTGAACATATAACCCTCAAAGTATCTGAAAACATTTGAAAAAGAGCAAAAAAAGCTGTGACAGAAAATTGGCATGTCAAAAGCGCCCTTAACAAATCGGAAAATCGGTGATATTTTATGCTTGTGCTCAGGCACAACACCTTGAAAATTGAATGACCGCCCTGACCCAACTGCCCTTATGAGTATGCCGTGATTCTCTCGGGATAGCGTGCCGTGAGGGATGATAAGTCAGGATACAAGCGGCAATAAAAACGAGAGGATGTGAAAAAAGCAAACAGTTTTTGATTGCAGTCTGTCATAACCTGTTCGGGAGGTGATGACAATGAGCGCTTCAGTCCGAAAAATTGAAATCCTGAACGAAAGGGATTTCGACAGATTAATTGAAGAGTGCGATGTTGAAAGATTTTCGTGCTCAGGGGACAAAATCAACGGAACCGATAACGTACTGCGCATGGCAATTTATGCGGACTATGATATGTTCGATGAGCTGGCGGAACAGCTGAGTAATTCAGATTACGGTTTCAGAATTTATGGCGGGGACAAAAATAAAACAAAATTTGTATTGTCGGAAATTTTCTGACAGAAAATATTAAAAATGAAAAGGAATTAAAATATGCTTAAAAATATGCTTAAAATTGATGAAAACGAAATGGAAAATCTTATCAGCACAGCTGATATCAGAGATTTAGAAAATGAAAGCGTTTATCTTTGCGGATACACGAAAAGCTATGTGGTAATTGACGATGATGGAGAGGAAATGATGGGAACCGAACAATGTAGACATTCTTTTGTAATGCCGTCTGAAGACGACTTTGAAGAAGTTTATTACAGTATTGTGTTGTCTCTTGTGATAAAGGTTATAGAAATGCTTGATTATGACACAATCACCTTTGACAGGCTTAATTGCCGTGTCAGAAAAAAATGTGAAAATGAATGTGCCGAATATCATGATTTTTTTGTTAGTTCCGAGATCCCTAAAGATTTAGTCAAGAAAATTTTGAGAAACAAATCAAACTGAAAATCAAATTTATATGAAAGGAATTAAAAATATGTATAAAATCATCGAAAACATTACGGAACTTAACGGAATCCTTAATACAACGAACAGCAAAAATTTTGTTGCAACGGAGATAAAGTCGTAATTTCAAAAATGATGATTGTTCTGTCAGCAAATCTGTCATAACTATGCCAAATAAGACGACAGGAGTTGAATGCTGAACAGAACAAAAACAAAACGGGAGGGCCGCCGTAAAAGGGCGTGAGGACTTACGCAAAAATGGTTACAAGAACAGCATCGCGTGATTGTAACCAGTTTTTGCGGCGGCGTAACGGATTGCACAGGCAATCGGGCACCATCGTGACGGGCGTGTCGAACCCGTCAGATCCGAGCTCGGGGCTGCAATGCAGCGGAAAACGAGCCAAGACAATTTACCATGAAAGGATACAGTAATATGAGTAAAAATTTTGTTGTGTGTAAAGAAAACGAGCTTAAAAACGTTGTGAAAACCGAAAATAAAAAGCACAGAAATCCGCCGAAAATTTATATGGCAGGATATACGAAATTCGCAAGCTGGGTGTATGAAGATTGGTCACCCGATTCCGATTATATCCACGAAAATTTCTTCTTTGTTGATTATTCTGATGACGGTGAAGATGCGGTCTGGGATAAGTTTTTTGAGCATAAAGTTTATGAAATTTTCAATGAAAGAGAATATGAAAGAATAACGGTTGACAGAGAAGATTACAGCATTGATATATGCTATAACGAATTTGAAACGTGCAGTTTATCTGCATTCTGGCATTCGGCAGAAATGTCGGAGGAGGAGATTGAATGGGTAAGAGGCGATTGAGCGTTACCCAACGGATTATGCAGGATGTTGACGCAAAACTGAAAGCGAAAAACTACCCGAATCACAAAACATACCGACAGTTTTTGCGTCACAGTTACGCTTACGTTCAATATTGCAGACAGACGTTTGACTGCAGAGATTATGAAGCGTGCTGCCGTTTGAAATATGCTCAATCCTATTGCGATTACCTGAAAAAACGGGGCTGTACGGCAAGCACGATTCATACCTATCTCGCGGCTGTGGCGGTATCGTTTGACGGCGTGAAGCTCAAGGATATCAACAAACCTGTGAGGCATACCGCGGATTATACACGGGGCAGAAAAGAGCCTTTTCTGCCTCAGAAATCACGTGATTTGAATAACGAAGCGTGGAAGGAAATTTTTGAGTTCAATTTAAGGGTCGGGCTCAGAATAAGCGAACTCAAAAAGCTCAAAGGTTCAAATTTTAAGCTCGATGAGAGCGGATATTGGTGTGTGGAAGTGGTTTGCGGAAAAGGCGGAAAATATACTCTCAATCGATTAAACAGCGATGAAGACGTTGAGTTTATACGAAAATATTTTGAGGGAAAAGCTCCCGATGAGCCGATTTTTTCGCCCGATATGTTTAAAAATCATCTGAATTTGCATAAGCTGAGAGCTGATTCCGCAAAAGAATATTACAGAATACAGGTTGAAAAAATCAAAGAAAATCCCGAATATGCGAAGCAGTTGGAAGAAGAAATTATTGCAAGATGGAATAAATATAATATTAATCCGAAAACGGGGAAGCCGAAATATTTTGATAAAAAACTGATTACCGGTTATTACGTACCAAGGGGCAAAAACCGAGAGAAATCAAGGGTTTCGGGCGATGGAAAGTTCCTGAAACTTGCCGTTATGGCAACAAGTGTTTTTAAATTATCACACTGGCGAAATGACGTAACAATCGCAAGTTACTTAAAAAACTTGTGACAAAAAAATTAACGCAAAATAATCTGTCATAATTAATATAAATCTGCTGAAAGGAGCATAAAATGGCTCAGAATTATACTTTTTCAGACATTAGCGGAATAATGGAAAATAAACTGTCCAAAAATCACTCTGTAAGGAGTGATAACACTGTGAACAACTTGAAAATGCTCAGAAATGCCGACGTTTGCGGCTGCGATGCCGATGAACTTATTGACCTGAGAAACGTTAAAACAAACAGAAAAATGCCTTTGAACAGACGTGCCGATGATTTCATTGAAAAGGTGGGCAATCCGTATCTTTTCAAGGTTGATGACATTGTTGTCAAAGTTGAATTCGGCAACGGAAAAGATTTTTCGGAAATTCTTACGGACGTTATTCTTGCAGGATAAATTTACAAATTGAATTTTGTACGGCACGGAGTTATAATGCAATTGTATGATAACCGTGCCGCCGCAGATTAAAATAAAGGTGGCATAAAAATGTATACGAAAAATGCAGAAAAAGAGCGTTTTCAGGAGGATTTAAACGTCCGCAAAACTGCTGCTTATATCCGACTTTCATCAAAGGATGATAAAGATAAGGACGAAAGCGATTCCGTAGCATCGCAGAGAGAGATTATCAAAGAATTTCTCAAGCTTCATCCCGAACTTGAACTCTATGATTTCTATATTGATGACGGCTGTACCGGAACGGATTTTGACAGGTCCGGTTTTGAACGGATGAAAAGAGATATCAAGGCGGGCATTGTAAAATGCGTTGTGGTAAAAGATTTGTCCCGTTTCGGCAGAAACTATGCCGACGGCGGCTATTATATCGATGATTTTTTTGTGCGTCACTCTGTCAGACTCATTGCAATCAACAATTGCGTTGACACTACGTCGAGCAATATGAATGCATTTACACAGTGTATCACAATCGGTGTTGCCAATGTTATCAACGAGAGTGTGTCTGCGGCAACTTCCGTTAACATCAGGGGTACGCTGAATATGAGGCGGATAAGAGGCGAATTTATAGGCTCGTTTGCTTCATACGGGTATCTCAAAGACCCCGAAGACCGCCATAAGCTTATCATTGACGAAGAAGCCGCAGACATTGTAAGAATGATATTTGACAGATTCGTTTCAGGGGTATCCATTCTGGAAATCACAACAGAGCTTAACCGACTGGCAATCCCGAATCCGTCGGCATATAAGAGAAGCAAAGGCTTCAATTACAAACACCCTGCAGGCAAAATCAACAACTCGTTATGGCCTGAAAGTTCCGTGCGCCGAATCCTGAAAAACGAAATGTATATCGGCAATATGGTGCAGGGCAAAAATATGAAACTCAGTTATAAAATCAGGCAGTGTGCGGCTGTGCCGAAAGATGAGTGGTATGTTGTGAACGGCACTCACGAGCCGATAATTGATAAAGATACTTTCGGAAAAGCACAGGCTTTGTTTGAAAGAAACACACGTATATCTCCGCAGGAGCATAAAATCGGGCTTTTTGCAGGTCTTGTGAAATGTGCGGATTGCCACAAAGGAATGAGCAAAAAATCCAACAAACAGAACGGTAATGAATATCATTATTACCGATGTTCAACGGCAAAAGTCACGAAAGGCGAAGCCTGTGTGCAACGCACAATCAGGATTGATAAACTTGAAGATGCGGTGCTTGTTTTTATTCAGAAAATGGTTGAAATTGCAACCGAATATGACGAAATTATAAAAGCGGTAAATTCCGATGCAAAAAGAAAAACCAACGCAAATCTTATACTGAAAGCGATTGAAAAGAACAAAAGAGAAACAGAGTTCACCAAAGAAATGATTCTCAATCTTTATCCCGATTGGAAAAGGGGAGATATATCGAAAGAAGAGTATATGCGGTTGAAAGGCGATTTTCAAAAGAAAATCGAAACTCTTGAAGAAGAAAGCAAGGCTCTGAAAGAAAAACTTGAAGAGCAGGAAAACGGAATGCAGAATAACTCGTTTGTTCTCAGCTTTAAAGAACTCGGCAACATAGAGAAACTGACAAGACCGCTTCTGCTCGAGCTTATTGATGAAATTCTTATCCACGAAGGGAACCGAATCACTATATCTCTTAAATGCAAAGATGCGTTTGAGCAGGCGAGAGAATACGTTGAACTCAATAAAGATAACGTTAAAACAGCTTAAAAAATGCGTGCGGAGAAATCTGCACGCTTTTTATTTTGCAAAAAACAGCAAAAAAAAGACACAATAATGAATTTATGCTTGATTTAAGTATGTGCTTTTGTTATAATAAATTATCTATTTATATATTTAAAAAATATATTTCTATAAAAGAATTTTGAGTTGTCAATATGCACTTTCAGGAGGTTATTTTATGAAGATTGCAAAAAAAGCATTGGCACTTGTGCTCAGTATACTGATGCTTGCAACGAGTATGATCGGCGGCGGTATTCCGTTCCTGCAGTCAATCGAAGCATCGGCTATAGCGGGTCACGAGCAGAACTATAACGATGCCAGAGTTGAACTTGATTTCAATAAGGGGTGGAAATTCGCTTTCAGCGAAGATACCGCTTCATACCTGAAAGGCTTTGACGATTCAAAGTGGGAGGGCGTTGACCTGCCCCACGATTTCAGTATGGCTCAGGGATTCTCCGAAACAGGCACGGAAGCCGAAAGCGGAAACATCCCCGGCGGTACGGGTTGGTACAGAAAATGGTTCAACCTTTATGACTACTATGAAGGTTCCGATATAATCCTCAATTTTGACGGTGTGTATCAGCACGCTTACGTATACGTAAACGGCAAGTACGTTGGTGAAAACCATTACGGCTACAACAGTTTCTCTTTTGAAATTTCTGATTATCTTATCTGTTCAAACACATCGCTTAACCTTATTGCGGTTAAGGTTGTGAATGAGCTTCCTTCAAGCCGTTGGTATTCGGGTTCGGGTATCTACAGAGACGTTACGCTTACCATTGCAAGCCCCGTTCACGTTTCATATTACGGCCCCCAGGTAACAATCCCCGGCATTAAAAACGGCGACGGTACCGCCAAAGCAGATATAACACTGCATAACGATACCGCAATCACCAAAAAAGTTACCGTTGAAGCAACCGTTCTTGACAGCAACCACAACGCAGTGAGCGATACCGTAACCTCCTCGCTCATCACCGTGCCTGCTGAAACGGAATACACAGTAACTCTTAACCCGAAAGTTGCATCTCCCAAGCTGTGGAGCGTTGACAGCCCCAATCTCTACAAACTGAAAACTGTTATCAAGAATGAAGACGGCGACGTTATCGACGAATACCATACCACTTTCGGTTACCGTTACATCAACTGGGATGCCGACGAAGGTTTTTCACTCAACGGCGAACTTGTTAAACTCAAGGGTGTCAGCCTTCATCACGACCAGGGTGCTCTCGGTTCAATTCAGGAATACGATGCAATTTACCGTCAGCTTTCCATCCTCAAGGATATGGGCTGTAACGCAATCCGTACAACTCATAACACCGCATCAAGAGTTGTTATTGAAATCTGTAACGAACTCGGTATTCTTGTTATGGAAGAATTTTTCGACGGATGGGATGCTTCCAAAAACTATAACAATCACGATTTCAGCGAATATTTCAATCAGACCTTAGGTTCAGATAATCAGATTATCGGTGCAAACGGTCAGAAATGGTTTGAATTTGTTGTTGAACAAACCATTCTTCGTGACAGACACGACCCTTGTATCATCGCTTGGGACGTAGGTAACGAACTTTATAACCTCACCGTAGAAAAACCCGAATCAACCGTTAATTATGAAAACATAGTAAAATCTATTGTCAAAATTGCAGATGAGCTTGACCCTGATATCGTTCTTGTTCAGGGTAACAATAAATCCCACGCACCGGCAACAATGCTTGTTGACGGCTATATGGATATCATCGGCGCTAACTACAATCCCTATGATTGGAGTGTGCTTATGGGCGGAACCGATGATGAAAGATCCTCCAAGCCTTTTGTTGCAACCGAAGCCGCATCGGCAAACAACAGCCGAGGCGTTTACTACACAATGGGCGCAGACGATGCCACTCATCAGTGCACAGCCTATGATACGTATGCTGTAGATTGGGGTAACGAAGCCGCAGAAGCCTGGTATTACGTTGCAACAAACGATTTCTTCTCGGGCGAATTTGTATGGACCGGCTTTGACTACATAGGTGAAACCACTCCCTGGATGAATCACAGCGGCCCCAACGAAAACCTTGTCCCCAACACGTCGTATTTCGGTATTGTTGACACCGCAGGTTTTGCAAAAGATTCATATTATCTCTACAGAAGTCTCTGGAATGAAGAGAGCACAACCCTTCACCTTGTTCCCGGTTCGTGGAACAGAGACAGTCTTTTGCTCAACAACGGATACGTAAACGTTGCGGTTTACAGCAACGCAAAGAAAGTTGAGCTTCTTCTTAACGGCAACGTTATCGCAACCGCAACATCAAACGTAACAACAACTGATGCGGGCTATACATACAGAACCTGGACCGAAAGCGTAACAGATTCGGCAAACTGTGCAGTCGGCAGTTTCTACACAGGTGCAGGTGCTGATTTCTATCCCCAGTTCAGCGTTAAATATGCTGAGGGTGAACTTTCCGTTAAGGCTTATGACGAAAGCGGAAACGTAATCACAGACACAGTCGGTCTTACAACTTCTGCAACAGGCACCGCAACACAGATTGTGGCAAACACCTGGCAGAACAAAGATACATACGTTGCAGACGGTGCAAACTTCATTTATCTTGAGTTTGAAGCAAGAGATGCCGACGGCAACTTTATGAACGATTATAACGGTACTCTCAACTTCAAGGTTGACGACCAGTCGGCACGATATGCAAAAATCGTCGGCGTTGATAACGGTAACCCCGCAACAACTGAAAAATTCCAGCAGGATTCAGTTCTTCTTTCAGGTTCGGAAGCATCGTTCAAGATGTTCAACGGCAAGGCACTTGTTATCCTCAAAACAACCGAAGAAGAGGGCACAATCAACTTCACCGCTACCGCAACAGACGGCACAACATCCTTCTCAACAGAGGGTGTTACCGTAACTTCGGTAACAGAAACAGGCACTCAGCTCACCGATGAATTTGAAGAAGTTATCACACAGAGCGGTGACGCATACGAACCCACTCTTTTTGACGAGTATGAAATGGTTAAACACCATATCAGCGAACTTGAACCTCCCAAGGCAGACGAAGGTGGCTCAGGCTCAGATTCGGGTGATTCAGGCGATTCGGGTGATTCAGATTCAGACACTCCGTATGATTGCGATATCTTTATCCCGAATTCCGCTGATACAACTCAGTATATACCCGACGGCGAATACGTAATCTTCAATCAGAATTTCCAGTATATCGAAGATCAGGACGTTACGGTTTCTCACGACGTTGTTATTTCAACCGATCTCCATTGGGGATACGCATTGCTCGGCGATGCCGTAGATTCAGCAACGGATTCAGCAGCAGGTTCCGCATATCCTTACGAAAATATTTCCACAATCGAATCAAATATTTTCAAATTCATTCATCAGGGAAACAACAAATACTATATTCAGAATAAGAGCACAGGCAAGTATCTGAAAATAGGCCCTGACAGCGATAAATTTGTTCTTGATTCTGCTCCGCAGGAGATAACCGTTACTCTTGACAGCAGCGGCTCAGTGTTACTCTCTCACGGTGATTGGGGAATTATCCATTATTTTGGACCCGATCATTTCTATGCATTCAATATATCTAAAAATTGGGTGCCCAATTACACCTCAAATGTATCGTGCAAGATGTGGCTTTATACTCCCAAACCGCAGGATACAGATGAACCTGTTCCTGCACCCGAAAATGATCCCGATAAGTTTGTGCTTCATCTTGCAGACACAAGCGCTTCCGAGCAGTGTATTCCTGACGGTGAATATGTTCTTAATGACAGGCAATATATAATGACTAATACTCAGATTGCCGATTGGGGCGATATGTGTGTTAGCACCGATATCGAAGTTATTGAATGGGATGCAACTGATTTGCCGTGTTTTTACCAGAGCTTTAACACAAGTACTGATAATATTTATGTTTTCACTTATCAAGGTGACGGCAAATATCATATTCAGAACAGAAACACAAAGAAGTATCTCGGTTTAATCGGTTGGTGTCCCGGTCTTGTATCTGAACCGTGTGATTTTTATGTTGAAGCAAATGATAACGGTTCGGTTCAAATTTACACTTATATAAACGGAGCACGTGTTACTATCTTCCGTGAGTGGGAATATTTCGGACTGTGCACATCCGACAAGTCTTATAACACCACAATCTGGCTCTATTCGGCTGAATACTCAACTCCCGTTACACCTCCCGAAGGCGGTGACGAGGGAGGAAATGAAGGCGGTAATGAGGGCGGTAACGAAGGCGGAAGCACTGATTCGTTATACGTCAGCAAAAAAGCTCTTTACGATATTCTCAACGAAGGCATCACGTATAACTATGCATCATATGAAAGATCAAGCTATGAAAAGCTTCTTGATGCACTTGATGCAGGTATTACCGTTTATAAGAAAGACGGTGTTACCGAGGCAGAGCTTACTGCCGCAACAAACGCTATCAGTACTGCAATAAACGCTCTTAAGCTCGACGTTAAGAAAATCAACGGTACTCTTTTCAAATACGGCTATAACAACTCAACGGGCACACCCGATTATTCATACGGCGGCTCTCTTATGAATGCAGTTGCAGTCAAGCAGATGAAAACCGCTATTCTTGCAGATGCAAATCTTGTAAGTCAGTTGAAAGAAATCATCGGTTATGATGACCCGAATATGGGATGGACGGGCAACAAAGCCGACGAAGTGCTTAATGAAGTGGCAGAGTTATATGCAAGAATTTACACTCTGATGTTCACGGGCAGACCCACAAACGATTCAACAGTATCATATTCACCCGCTAATCCCGAATATCTGGATGCTTACACAACGGTTCCTCTTACTCTCTGGAACGTGTGGACAAAAGAGGATACCCACGGTGCAGATGACCCTCACGATTGGCAGGGCAACCCGATTTATGACGGTGCTTCCGTTCAGGGTCTTGCAAGTGCAACGCTTGAAAACGGTGTTGTAACTTCTCACGCCGCTTATACACAAGGTCTTCCTTATGCAAACGACGGCCCCGGAACAATGTATGATGTCGGAACTTATAAATACTACTATGAAACAGGCTCAACCGCTAAAACGGTAACTCTTAAGAATCTTACCGGCATCAGCGTTTATTTCCCCGATTTGTTCACCCGTGAAAGCCTTGATGCAAACGGCAGCGTAACTGATGCAACTTCGGGTCAGTTCTCAAAGTATTATTGGGATACAGAGTTCCCCATGTTTATCAGCACCGATGAATACGGTGTTAATACTTATCACTACGACAGTAAGGACACCAGGTATCTTATTCAGTCTGATTTTGATGATGCCAACCACACCGTTGATATGGAACTCAACGAGGTTGGAAAATGGACTATCAGCGGCCCCAACAACAAAACACAATCAGGTTTCTTCCCCTTTAACTACAAAGAGGGAACAACAAACTATAACGGCGAAAATGCCGTTTACCACTACGGTTTCACCTTTGAGCATAACTTCTATATCCCCAAGGGCGGTAAACACGTAAACGGTGAAGACGTTATCTTCAGCTTCTCAGGCGACGACGACGTTCTTGTATATATCGACGGCGTTCTTGTTCTTGATAACGGCGGTCTTCACGGTGCCCGTGCCGCAACCATCAACTTCACAAACTGCTCAGTCAATTATCAGTATGCAATGGACGTTGCAGACGGCGAGCTTAAAGGCGGCGAATACGAAACAACCTATTCGTATAACGATTATATCGAAAATCCCGATACAATCGGCTATAATGCAGACACAATCGCCGCAATCAATAAGCTTCACGAAGTTATTTCGGACGGTGAAGTTCATACCCTCAATTTCTTCTACCTTGAACGAGGTGCATCGGACTCAAACTGTAAGATTTCATTCAACCTTTCAGAAACGTCTGAAGACGTAAAAATCATTGACCAGACTCTTACTCTTGACTACGGTCTCCCCGTTGAATACGATATTACCAAAAATAACAACATTTCACAGGCTGCTATTGATAACGGCGTTGAGATTGAATATCTCGGCATCTGTGCGGTTAACGAAGAGTATACTCCCACTTATACTTTCGAAAAGCCCAAAATTCTTGTTCCGTTTGAAGACGGCGTTACTTATACCATCGACGGTATGAAATACGGCACCTGCACGGTTGATAATGAGGGTAACGTTACTTATAACCTCAAGTCAACCAATATGGCGAAGTCAGAGAATTTCTACGTTGTTGCAAAAATCACGGGCGACCCGACCTATGCGGAAGAAGTTGTTTATTATCAGGTAGAAAAAACAACCTTTGTTCCCGCAACGGCAATTTATTACGAAGATACTTTCGAAACAATAACCTACACCAACGGTAAAGTTCCCACAAACTATGACAACACCGAAAATCAGTTCGGCGTATGGATGACAGACGGAACACAGCCCACAACCCTCAAGCAGACGGCTGATATTACCGATAGTGAGGCAAACCCCTACGGCTACGAAACAGGCTATCTTTCATTCGCTGAATACAGCGGCGATTCAATTCATTACGTTGACGTAGCCACAAAGAATAACCCCAATAAAAAGTTCAGCGGCGGAACGGGTGCGGCATGGCCTACCGTTGAATTTGATTTCACAGGCACAGGCTTTGACCTTATCAGTATTACGGACTGCACAACGGGTGCATTCAGCGTTGATATCAAGAATTCAGACGGCACAATAATCGCACGTACCGTTGTTGATACGTTCTACGGATACGATTACGGCAGAATTTATGCTGATGCAGACGGCAAGCCCACGCTTGATGATTCAAACACACCGATGTACAGGTCTGAAGACGGCACTTGCACTTCCGATTTCAGATATTATGACGAAAACGGTGCAATCACCGAAACTGCTCATTACTATGACGAAAACGGTGAAGTTACCGAAACTGCTCATTATTATGATGAAAACGGCAACGTCGTTGAAACAGAAACTTCACTTCCCGCATATTCCTATGCATTCGCTTACGGCTGGGTTGTTGCTGAAGAAGGCGAAAAAGAAACTCTGTATCAGATTCCCGTAATCAAAATCACAGACCTTGAATACGGCTATTACAGCGTTGTTATCACTCCCACCTTCACAAGCGGTTTCGGCCATTCGTCAGTTGCGGATGACGGCTCAAATTACTACAGAGTATATCTTGACGCTATCAAGATTTATTCGCCCGCAGGCGTTGATGATAACATCAAGGACAGCGACGTAAAGAAAGCATACGCAACCGATGACGAGCTTTATCCGAGCTATCTTGAACTTAAGGATATGCTTATCGGTGCTGATTCACTTTCAGAAACCGATACTCAGGGTATCATTTTCATCGACGGTATCGCAGCTCTTGATAACGATATTGCAACCTATAAGGATGCAGGTCCCAACAACGAGCTTTATCTCGCAAAAGATCAGGCGGTTGCATTTGAAATCTGGGCAACTTCAGTTCCCACCGACGTTCAGCTCGGTGCAAAGCTTGCCACGGGAAATCCCGACCTCACAATTTCTTATGCAAACAAAACAACCGACGTTGAAATCAAAACCGCAACGGATATTTATTATTCGCTCAACACCGTATTGCCCAACGATGCAAAGCTTACCTGGAGGCAGGTAAAGGGCAGCGACGGCAATAATTACTACACAACGGGAACCGTTGTTATTCAGAACACGGGTGCTGAAGGAAGCGTTCTTTCAATCACAAACCTCAAGTGGACTTTCTCGCAGACAGGCGGTAAGGGTTATTTCAGAATTCCCACACCGATTGAAGAAGAAATCCTTGTTCCCGCTTTAACCCAAAACACTCAGGCAGCCGCATATACGCTTATGAGAATGAGAACTGCGGCTCTTGACGTTGAGCAGGTTGAAGAACCTGAAGTTGTTCAGAATGAAAACGGCAGCAGTACAGTTACCGTTAAGCTCAAAACATCATCAGACGTTGCATCTGTTGTTGTTACCGATGAAAACGGAAAAGAGCAGATTAGTCAGGCCGTTGCTTCTCCCGTTGAGGGCGAAGATGCCGTTGAGTGGACAGTAACGTTCACCGCAACCGAAAGCGGAACCCATACCTACACGGTTGCAGGCGCTTATGCAAACGGATACGTTGATTCATCAAAAACAGCAACGTTTACCGTAACTGTTGAGGCTCCCCCTGTGGTTGAACCTCCCGCGGAAACCGAGCCTGATGACGAACCCGATGACGAACCTGTTACCGAGCCCGGAGGATCAAGCGGCAGTTCCAACGTAGTTTCGTTTACGGAAGTTCTCACAATGCTTTATAACAAAATCATTGAAGCCATCAACTATATAATGGTAATTCTCAAATTTTTATTTTAAGCTGTAATAAGGAGGTAGCAAAAAACTTGAAAAAGACTTATATCAAACCCGCAATAGCTTTTGAAAGCCTCGCTATTACAGCAAACGTATCTTCCGGTTGTACTCTTCTCGGAACAAACAGTGCAGATTACGTCTGCCCTGTTATCGACGAAGAATCGGGATGGACACTCTTCTCAAACTATGCAAACTGTATGTACGTGCCCGGCCCGAATGACACAATCTGCTACGATATCCCCCTTGCTAACAGCAACGTTTTCTCATCGTAACTGAATCAAACCGAAACGGAGTTCCTCATCTGAAGCGAACTCCGTTTCTTGAAACAGGAGTTTATATGAAAAAAAGATATATTGCAGCCGTGCTGATAACAGTTATTGCAATCGTTCTGATTGTTGTGGGCGTTATTTATTTTTTTAATTCAAAAGATCCCGGAACTCAGCCCACATCCGTTCCTTTCGCCAAAGCACAGCTCGGCGTTACTGTTGACAGCTGGCTCAGAATAATTGAAATTGACGAATATGACGGAAGGCTTGCTGTTATTGCAGAAAACATGTCCGAAGATAACGTTGAATATGCGGTGCTTACCGTTAAAACAAAAGATAAAACCTTGAATTTTAAGATTTCAGCTGTTTTAAGCGGTGCAAAAGTTGTGCTTCTGTGTAACGAAAACGTCGGAAGCAACCCGTATGATGAATATACTTCTTGGCAGATAAGGGATAAAATCCTTTATGAAACTCCGCCCGTTATGAATGACGATAAAGTTGAAATCGAAATTCTTGACGGCTCAATATCGGTCAAAAACATTTCAGACGAAGATATCAAATCTGATTTATGCATTTATTATAAGGATAAAAAAGACGATTTGCTCAACGGAAGTGTGACGGGTAAAATCCGTGTCAAAGCCCTCAAAGAAGGCTCACAGACTTACGTCAAGGCTCCCGAGCTCAATAAAAATAACTGTCAGGTAATATTTACGGAATATGATTAAACGAAAGTATAAAATCGGCAATTTTACGGCAGAAATAAAATCAACTGCGTTAAAGCAACTCTTAATGGATTAATGCAATTAAGAAGTAAAGAAGAAGTTGCTGCTCTTAGAGGAAAAACTGTAGAGGAAATTTTGTAAGGGGTGTGT
>JAXJVE010000454.1:0-5403 GCA_036308705.1 Acutalibacteraceae bacterium | reverse complement strand
GCTCTATCCTGAAGACGGCACGGATTTTGATTTCCGTATTACGGATTGCAGCGGTGCATCATATGTCGGCTCATCTTCGGATTATAAGCTCACCCTTGAATCTGAAGAAGAAACCATCCCCGAAGGAATCGAATCAACCCTTTCACGCATCACCGATGCATACGATTCTTCGCTCGCACCCGTATTCCTCAGTATGTGCCTTGAAAACGGCGAGCCTATACCCATTGAAGAAAGTCTCGGTTTAAGCCTTTTTGCTCCCTTGCTTGACTCTGTTGCACAGGACTGCACGGGAATGGGCGACAGCATTGACACCTCAAAATCAATGATTGCAAGCGTTCTTATCAAAGACGGCGGCACAAACGAAAACCTCTACACCCTCAAGGGCACAAAAATGGAACTTTCGTATGTTGACCATATTGAAACCGAGGATTATATTGCACTTAAAACAAAAATAATCATTTCAATCGGCGATATGGAACTCTATAACGGCTATTCGTTCATGCGTCTTGAGGACTACGACTATGATCTCTCGTCGCTCCCCGAAGAGCAGAGAACAACAGTTGAACTTATCTCAAAGATTTTTGGCGGCGATTATTATATCACCGATATGAACTACAGTTATCTCTATGAGATGTTCGGCGATACTCCGGGCAGCATAAGTGCAACAAGCGATGTTGATTCGCTCTATGACCTTTGGTACGACTCGGTTGAAAAGATTGACATTTACCCCATCCCCGTCAAGAAGATTGATACCGAAAAGGCAATCCGTGAAGGTCACAGCCCCGAAAAGATTGAAGGCTTTGAGCAGTATGCCGCACGCTATAATCTTGCTCAGCTCAAGAGTGTGCGTTACGCAGTTCAGGTTCAGCACGATATTCTTAAAGGTGCTGCTGAAAACGGCGATGACATCAAGTCGGTTATAGACCTTTGTACAAACCCCCTCGGTTTCTTCCTTGATAAATTATTCGAGAAACACGAAACCGCAAACCTCCTCTGGAAGGGCTACAAGCTCTATACGGATACTACAGGATTTATCATCGACGAAGCATCAGGCCCCTTCTTTGAAGCCTGCGGCGATATTGCAAACGAGCTCACCTATGTTCTTGATGAGTTTGACAGCGTGATAGCCGAATATGAATCGGACTTTAAAAAGCTGAATACATAAATCAAAAAGCTCACGGCAAAAAACCGTGAGCTTTTTTGTAACACATTTATATCCCCCGTCATAATATGTGGATGTAAGCGGTTGAAAAACCGTTTAACCGGAAACGGAGGTAAGATTCATGGGTTGCGGATGCAATAACAACTGGTGCCTTTTCATCATCCTCATTCTTCTTTTCTGCAACAACGACTGCGGTTGCGGCAATAGCTGCGGCAACACTTTCGCAAACACAAGGGGCAATGACTGCGGCTGTGGCTGCGGCTGCTAAAGAGTGTCGGGAGCAATCCTAACTATGCCTGAAAGCGAGTCTTTTCAACGCTTTTCGGCGTTTCGGGATTGAAAAGCGTCAGCTTTCCTGCTCCCTCAATCGCCAAAAATCATTTTAAAATCTTTCGCTTTCAGGTCGAAGATTTTTTATTGAGAGGATTTTTGGCTTTTCAAGGCACAAAACGGAGCAAATCCTCGACGGATTTGCGAGTATTTTAACGAAGGAAAGGCGGAAATCATCCAATAAAAAAACACAGTCAGGATTACTTCCGCCACTCTTTCAAACTAAGGATATATGCCGCCTCTTCCTGTGTAAGACCTCCGGGGGAGGCGGTAAAATTTCTCGGAATCACGCTCTGCCAACGCAGGGCGTATTTTTTTGCGTTTTCTTCGCTTATATGTGCACCCGAAAGGTCTGTGAGCGAAGCAATAACCGATTTCACCTTTTCAATATCATCTGTCATACGGCAAAAATCATTGAACTTTTCGGGTGAAAATTCAGCACATCTTTCAATATACGGTGCAAAAAACGCCGCACACGCCATACCGTGAGGCACACCATAATTCTCAGTAAGCACATAGCCGAGAGGGTGCGGGAATGCGGTGCCGCAGGTGTTTATAACAAGCCCCGCATAAATTGACGAATAATAAAGCGGTTCCCTCAGAGAAGACGGCACCGTATCTGTTTTTGAAAGCTCTTCAAGGCAACGGTAAAGCTCGGGTATACACTTTTCCGCAAACACTCTGAGCACTCCGTTGCATTTTTGCGTAAAATACCCCTCAACAGCGTGTGCAAAAGCATCAAGTGCAGTTGAAACCGTTATTTTATACGGCATTGAAGCGGTATATTTCGGGTCACAAAAAGCAACCGAAGCATAACAATCGGGGCCTGAAACACTCTTTTTGATACCCGTTTCATCGTTCGTGAGCACGGCAACCGCCGTTACCTCACTGCCCGTACCCGCTGTTGTACCGATAAGAGCAACGGGCAATGCGGGATTTTTATATTCCCTTTTATAAATATCAATCGGGGAAAGGTCGGGGTTTGAAGCATAAATTGCTATAGCTTTTGAGCCGTCAAGCACCGAACCGCCGCCGATACCGAGAATAAACTCCGCATTTGCTTTTCTTGCCGCATCACCTGCTCTGTGGCAAGCAGAAATCAGCGGATTTTCGCCTATTTCATCAAAAATCTTATATGAAATTCCGTGTTTTTCAAGAGAATTTATTGCATCGTCAAGTGCACCGCTTGATTTTGCACTGTTTTTGCCCGTAACTATAAGACAGCTTTTGCCGAGAGGGACAAGCATATCCGAATTTTCGCAAACGCAGTTATTACCCCACGCACATCTGACGGGCATATATATTGAATCTGCCATATTATCACTCCTTTTAAACGATTTTACCATATTTTATATCAAATTAAAATACAAATTGTTGAAATTTATAACATTATAAATAAATAATATTGATATTTTTTAAAATAAGGTGTATTATATATTATTATAATAAGGAGAGTGTGCGTTGATGAAGAAAAAAACGGCAATTTTCACAACTGCCGCCGCAGTTATCGTTGTTGCGGCTCTTATTATTTTTGATGCCGTTCAGCCCCGCTTTTATATAAGCTCGTTTTTTTCTATGAACACATACTGTTCGGCTGAGGTTGAAAGCAAAAATCCCGAAAAAGATTTTGCCGAAATTCAGAATATTGTTAAAAACCTCGACCTCAATATTCTCTCCCGTACCGCCGAAAACTCCGTTGTTTATAACCTCAACAAAAACGGCGAAGCGGAGCTTGAGCCCGATATTGCGGAATATTTCACTTTGCTCGCAGATGTGAGCAAACAAAGTGAAGGTGCATTTGATTTTACGCTCGGTGCGGTAAGCGACTTGTGGAACTTCGGCTCAACGCCGTCAATTCCCGATAATAAAAAGCTCAGCGAAGCACTTTCACACAGCGGATATGAAAAGGTTGATTTATCGGGCAGCAAAATTGCTCTCGGTGATAAAAATGCGGTTGTTGATTTCGGTGCATCGGGCAAAGGCATTGCTCTTGACAGCATTGCCGCATATCTCGATTCTCAGAAAATCAGCCGTGCCGTTATCACCGTAGGCGGAAGCGTGCTTCTTTACGGCAAAGGCGATTTTACTGTTGGTATCAGAGACCCGAAAGGGAGCTCATCAAGTATTATTTCAATCAAAACCGAAAGCACCTGTGTTTCAACTTCGGGAAGCTATGAGCAGTATTTTGAAGAAAACGGCAAAAGATATCACCATATTCTCAGCCCCGAAACGGGATATCCCGTTGATAACGGACTTGTAAGCGTTACCGTTATTTCAGAAAGCGGTATGCTCAGCGATGCTCTTTCAACCGCCTGTTTTGTGCTCGGAATTGAAAAAGGAACTTCTCTTGCGGAGCATTACGGTGCAAAGGTGATTTTCATTACCGATGATAACACGATTCATACCGATAATGAAACAAAAAATATGCTCTCTGTCATTGATAACAACTACAGATTTGCGGAGGCTGAATGAACGTTAAATTATTTAAAAAAGCCGACCTTATTGTTATTGCCGTAATTACGGTTATTGCAGGTTTGTTTTTGTTTTTTGCAGGCAGAAACACCTCAAAGCCCGTTGCGGAAATCTCTGTTGACGGAAAAATCATTCAGACGCTTGACCTTTATTCCGTTAAAGAAAGAACAGAAATCAAGCCAAGCGGCGATTACAATATTCTGATTGTTGCGGAAAACGGAAAAATCAGATTTGAACATTCCGACTGCGAAGATAAGCTCTGCGTTGCATCGGGTAATCTTGAAAAAAGCGGCGATATAGCAGTCTGTCTGCCCGCAAAAACGGTTATAACCGTTAAAGGCTCAGACCTTGACGCCGTTGTATATTGATATGAAAAAAAATTACAAAATCGCACTTACGGCAATTCTTTGTGCATTGGCGATATCGCTCAATTTTCTTGAGGGACTTATCCCGCCGCTGCCGTTTTTGCCGCCCGGAGCAAAGCCGGGATTCTCAAACATAATAACAATGTTTGCCGCAGGGAGCATAGGCTTCCCTCAGGCGATTGCAATTGCTCTTGTAAAAGGACTTTTCAGTTTTATTACAAGGGGTGCAACCGCGGGCATAATGAGCCTTTCGGGAGGAATTCTTTCTGCCGTTGCAATGTATCTGCTTATGCGGTATACAAGGAAGCATCTCGGGCTCATCGGCATTTCCGTTATCTGTGCCCTGTGTCACAACCTCGGCCAGCTTATGGCGGCAATGCTGATTACCTCAACGGTAAACATTGCTTACTACGCCCCCGCACTCGCCGTTTTCGGAATCTTTACGGGTGCTGTTACGGGCGTTATACTCCGGGCCGTTATTCCGGCTCTTGAAAAAATGAAAAATCACTTCTGTTAGGAGGAATATTATGGCTAAGACCATTGTTGACGGCGTACTCAAAGCTGTCAAAAAGGTCAGAGGCGGTGTTAAGGTTGACCACCATAAAAATACCGCACACAAAAAAGTTGAAAGACTCCCCATTCCCTCAAAGGTTGTTATCCCTATGCAGCAGCATATCGGTGCCCCTTGTGAGCCTGTTGTAAAGGTCGGCGACGTTGTTGCGGTAGGTCAGCTTATCGGCGATACCGATAAATATGTAAGTGCACCCATTCATGCTTCCGTTTCAGGTACAGTAACCGCTATCGGCGATGTAAAACTCCCCAACGGTGTTATGTCAAAGGCAGTTACCATTGAATCAGATGGCGAAATGCGTCTTTGGGAAGGCATCAAGCCTCCCGTTGTTGAAACAAAAGCAGACCTTATCAAGGCTGTAAGGGATTCGGGTCTTGTAGGCCTTGGCGGTGCGGGTTTCCCCACTCACGTAAAGCTTAACATCCCCGAAGATAAAAACATTGATACCCTCATCATCAATGCCGCTGAATGTGAACCTTTCATCACCGTTGACTACCGTGAAT
>JAXJVE010000453.1:0-6004 GCA_036308705.1 Acutalibacteraceae bacterium | reverse complement strand
GCCTGCAAGAGTTACAAGACCTTCAGCCATATAAGCAGCACCCATGTGGGTCATTTCTTTCTTACGGGCTGATGTAGCATCAAGAACTGAAGGAATCTGCCAGGGCTTCTTCCAGTTGATTGAGAAGTTAAGAGTACCTACTGTTTCAAGATGGCAGATTGAACCCTGGTTGAATGCAACGAAGGGAAGGTTCTTCTTCTTGATGATTTCCTGAAGACCTGCTGTGAGTCTGTCACCCATAAGAGCTGCATTGTAGCAAGCATCAGCCTTTTCCATTTCTTCAAGCATTGTGTAACCTGCTACACAGCTGAGGGGGTTAGCTGACATTGTACCGCCGCAGAATGCCTTCTTGACTTTCTTGCCTGTATCGTCAAGACCTGCACCGAGGTGCTTCATATATTCTCTCTTACCGCCGAGACCGCCTGCACCGGGATATCCGCCTGCCATAACCTTACCGAATACGGTGAGGTCGGGTGAAACGCCGAAGTAACCCTGAGCACCGCTCATGCTTACGCGGAAAGCTGTAACAACTTCGTCAAAGATGAGGAGAGCACCGTACTTACGGCAGAGTGCTTCAACGCCCTTGCAGAAGTTCTTGTCAACAGGTCTTGTACCGCTTTCGGGGCCAACGGGCTCGAGCATAACTGCTGCTGTGCCGCCCTTGAAACGGTTAGCCTTGAGCTTTCTTTCAAGGTCATTGAGGTCGCCGGGGAAGAATTCTTCTGTATCTCTGAAGCAGAAGAGGGGAACACCTGTTGCCTGTGTGAACTTTGAACCGGGAACACGGATACCGTAACCGAGCTGATCTGACCAGCCGTGGTATGCACCGCCCATTTTAAGAATCTTCTTCTTACCTGTAGCAAGACGTGCAACACGGATAGCTGTCATACAAGCTTCTGTACCTGAACCGAGCATACGGAACATATCAACGCTGGGGATAAGCTCTGCAATCTTCTTGCCGAGTTTATACTCATATTCGTGGAAAAGACCTGTTGAAGGGCCGCAGGTGTTGAGAAGTTCAATAACCTTCTCACGAACTGCGGGAGGATTGCTACCCAATACTGTGGGGCCGCCTGCCTGAAGGAAGTCGTAGTATCTGTTGCCGTCGATATCGTAAAGATATGCACCCTCAGCCTTTGTGAAAACGAGGGGGAACGGATAGTTGAAAGCAAGGTTGTGCTGAACGCCGCCGGGGATAACCTGCTTTGCTTCTTCGATCATTGCCTTTGACTTTGCACATTTCTTATCGAAATATTCTTCTTCATACTTTTTGAGTGCATCGGGTGCGATTGAGTAAATGGGCTTCTTGATAAGTGCGTCGAGCTGCTTCTGCACAGCCTGCGCATCGGGGTAATTGATAATACCGTGATTTGACATTTTATATCCTCCCTTTTTAAGCGGAATTCCACCGCTTAGAAATTATTTACGCTTTATTATATCATAGTAAAATATTTTATTCAAGATACATATACCCTATAATTTAGGCATATTTGTAACATTAACCGAAAAAAATCATTCAAGACCGAGCTTTTTTGCCATTTCTGCGGTTTTGAGCTCAAGCAGCTTTGAAACGCCCTTTTCCTGCATTGTTACACCGTAGAGCATATCGGCTTCGTCCATTGTACCTCTTCTGTGAGTGATAAGAATGAACTGAGTGCTGCCCGTCATTTCTCTTACATAAGATGCATAACGGCTTACGTTAACATCGTCAAGAGCCGCCTCAACCTCGTCAAAAATACAGAACGGTGCGGGCGTTACCTTGAGAATTGCAAAGAGAAGTGCGATAGCCGCAAGACCCTTTTCACCGCCCGAAAGAAGGTCGATATTCTGAACATTCTTGCCGGGGGGCTGAACCCTGATATTGATTGCACATTCAAGAACATCCTGCGGGTCTTCGAGCACAAGCTCTGCCTTACCGCCGTCAAACAAATCTTTGAATGTTTCGCCGAAATGGTTGTTGATTCGTCTGAACTGCTCTCTGAAGCGTTCAGCCATTTTGCCCGTAAGCTCTTCAATAAGTTTGATAAGCTCTTCACGTGCCTTTTCGATATCGCCTATCTGACCGCCCATATATTCATAGCGTTCGGATACTTCTTTATACTCTTCAACGGCACCGATGTTTACGCTGCCGAGAGCACGGATTTTATTCTTGATTTCCTGTAAAGTACGCTGTGCTTTGGGAATATCGTCGAGCACAATATTCATCTCCGTTGCCTCACGGAGCGAAAGCTGATACTCGTCATAGAGCTTGTTCTGAGCTGTTTCGAGCTCTCTCTGCATTGCGTCACGGCGTTCTTCAAGCCTTGCAAGTTCACCGCCGAGCTTTTCTCTCTCGTTTGACATCTCACGCTCTTTTGCTCTGAGAGATGTGCTTCGTGCCTCGCCCTGAGTACGCTTTTCGGTAAGATTTTCTATCTTTTCTTTGGTTTTTACGGAAGTTTCACGCAGCGATACGGCAGTTGCCTCAAGTTCTGCGATATTTGAAAGAATTCTTTCGTTTTCTTCCTTAATCTGTGCTATTTCTTCGCTCAGCTTATCCTCACGGCGGTTGAAACTTTCTTTTCTTTCAAGGCAGAGTGCAACGGTTTCGTTATTTGCCTCAATATCCTTACGCAGAGCCATAATTTCAAGGTTGAGTGCGTTCTGGATTTCAGCCGATTCCTCACGGAGTTTATCAAGCGATTCACGTTCCGAGTTGAGTTCATCGAGCTGAGCGTTGAGCTTTTCACCCTCTGCAACTGCAGATATAATTTCTTCATCCGCCTTCTTTTCGGCAATTTCGGATTCTTTGATTCTTGCCTTTGCCCTCTCTTTTTCTGCCTCAAGTTCGTCAATATGACCCTTTGCGGCGGCATATCTGTCCTTGATAAGATTAAGAGCACTCTCGGCTCGGATTATATCTTCCTGAGCCTTTATAAGCTCGGCTTCGCTTGCATCGAGTTCCGCCTGAACAAGAGCGAGTTCTTCTGAAAGTGTTTTGAAAGTTTCCTGCTTATCGGCAAGCTGTTTTTCAAGCACTTCAACCTTTTCTTTGAGAGCCTCAATCTCGGTTGCTCTGCTGAGGAATCCCGAGCCCGAACCTCTCGAACCGCCCGTCATTGAACCGCCTGCGTTGAGCACCTGACCGTCAAGGGTAACAATCTTGAAACGGTATGAATACTTCTTAGCCATTGCAATACCGTTGTCGATATTATCAACAACCGCAGTTCTTGCAAGAAGCGAGCCGATGATTTCGGAATACTTGCTGTCATATTCAAGCAGTTTATCCGCCATATCAACAAAGCCTTCGCAGTTTTCAAGACCCTTTTCGGTGAAAGGTCTTGACTTGACCGAAGTCAGCGGAAGGAAGGTTGCTCTGCCCGCTCTGTTTTCTTTAAGGAAATTAATGGCAAGCTTTGCTGTGTTTTCGTTATCGGTAACGATATTCTGAACAGCCGCACCGAGTGCCGTTTCAACCGCAACGGCATACTCAGAGGGAGCTGTTATAAGCTGCGAAAGAGTGCCGTGGATACCTCTGAGAGCACCTCTTTTTGCCTCTTTGATAACCTTCTGAACGCTGCCCGCATAACCGTCAAGGTTCTTTTCAAGGTCATCAAGCATCTTTATGCGTGCATTCTTCTGATAGATATCAAGATTGATATTATCAAGCTCTTTGCGGTAACGCTCAACCTTCTCTGCCCTTGTGCCGATAATCATACGGTAGCCTTCGAGCGAGTTTTCGTGCTCTGCCGCAACGGCGTTAAGGCGGTCAAGCTCAAGCTGAGCCGCAGATTTTTCGCTCTCAAGAGAGGTGATTATTCCGCCCCTTGTTTCGAGCACTTCATTTATGTTGTCAATTCTCGCATTGAGCTCACGGCGTGCGGATTCGGCGGTTGATTTTTCAACTCGCATATCGGCAAGTCTGAGTGCGGATGCGGTAATTTTATCGTTAATTTCTTTAGCTTTTTCGCTGTTTTCACTGTTCTGACCGAGCAATTCGCTGAGCCTTTTAAGTTCAGCTTCAAGAGCTGCTTTTTTCTCGGCTGCAAGAGCTTCTTTTTGCTCTGTATCAGCCTGAGCCTGTTCAATCTGAGCATCAATTTCAGCCTTTGAGGTTTCGCTGTCACCCATATCGCCCGCTATACGCTCAATGGTCTGCTCGTTATGTTCAATGGTGTTTTTCTCAACGGCAATTTTACCGTCGATAACTGCAGCTTCTTCTTCGCTGTCCGAAATAGTCTGACGCAGACGCTCGATTTCAAGAGTTATCTGCTGACCTTCGGTGATAGCCTGCTCAATCTGTTCAATGAGTTCAACAAGCTGATTTTCGGTCTGCTCATACTGTGACGATGCAAGCGAGAGCTTATGCTCCTGCTCACGAAGACCGTTCTTTGATTTTTCTATTGTATGAAGCCACAAACCGATTTCAAGAGTTTTCTTTTCATCGGCAAGGGCAAGGAATTTCATAGCCTTTTCGCTCTGGATTTTAAGAGGCCCTATTCTGCCTTCCAATTCGGCAAGAATATCCCTCAGACGGACAAGATTTTCCTCCGCCTGGTCAAGTCTGCGGTTGGCATCGGCTCTTCTGTAGCGGAAATGCGAAATACCCGCCGCCTCTTCAAGCATATCTCTGCGCTGAGTTGAGCGTGCGGAAACAAGGTCGGCAATTCTGCCCTGACCGACCATTGAATAACCGTCTCTGCCAAGACCCGTATCCATAAACAGCTCGTGGATATCCCTGAGTCGGCAGACCTCACCGTTGATTTTATATTCACTCTCGCCCGAGCGATAGTAACGGCGGGTTACGGCAACGTCATCCTTATCGTTATTCAGCCCTCTGTCGGTGTTATCAAGACGCAGAGTAACCTCGGCATAGCCCAGAGCCTTTCTCTGACTCGTGCCGCCGAATATAACGTCTTCCATCTTCGCACCTCTGAGGGTTTTGGTTGACTGCTCGCCCAATACCCACCTCACGGCATCGGAGATGTTACTCTTACCCGAGCCGTTGGGGCCGACAACTGCGGTTATGCCTTTGCCGAATTCGAGCACCGTCTTATCCGGAAAGGATTTGAAACCCTGCATTTCAAGAGATTTTAATATCATCTGAATACCTAACCTTTATGTATTTCAACCTCGTATTTTGAAAGACCTTCAATGCCTTTTACCGCACATTCATAGCCTTTTTCACGAAGTTTTATAAGATTTTCTTTCTTCTGCCCTGTCATTTTGGATATTTCTTTTGAAGAAACATTGAGGATATATCTGCCTTCGCCGAGTTGCGAAAGCTTTTTTAATGCGGAGTTATAATAAATTCTGCCCTCGCAGATTTCACGCAATGCGGGGTGATATGCACCGCCCGCAAAGCCCTCTTCAACGCCTCCGCCCGAGTGAAGACCCAGCCTGATTATCTTTATGCCCTCATTCTCAAACATCGGAATAAGTTTTGCACAAAGCTCAGCCGTTTCGCTCACTCCCTTGGGAATAAACTCACCGCTTTTCATCAAATCATAAAGGCGTGTACCTTTTATGACAACGGTGGGATAAATTCTGACCGTATCGGGTGAAAGAGCAATGATTTTTTGAGCAGTTTTGATACTGTCGGCATCATCTGAGCCGTAAAGCCCCGTCATCATCTGAAGCCCGAGCTCAAAACCGTATTTTTTCAGCATACGGCTCGCATCTTCAACCTGCTCTGCGGTGTGACCTCTCTCGTTAAGCTCGAGCACCCTGTTATCAAGGCTCTGTGCACCGAGTTCAACTGCGGTAACGCCGTACTTTTTAAGAATATTGCAGATTTCTTCGCTTATACCGTCGGGTCTTGTGGAAATTCTTATGCCTTTGAATATGCCTTTTTCAACGTATTCATAAGCCGCCTCAAGCAGAGAAATCATATAATCTCTCTCAACCATCGTGAAGCTTCCGCCGAAAAACGCAATTTCTCCGCCTGCCGCCTCACTCTGTGAAAGCGAGCCGACTGCGATTTTCACCGCCTCGTGAACGTCTGCGGCGGTTATATCTTTACTGC
>JAXJVE010000452.1:0-9593 GCA_036308705.1 Acutalibacteraceae bacterium | reverse complement strand
TAAGTGCACCTTCCGTTTCTCACAGTGGGATCCCAAAAACACTGCTAAATACGAAGGCACACCCGAGCAGTGGAATGCTGCTCAGGAAACAATGGGCAAAATCCTCGATAACCTCGGTGTAGACTACGAAATCGGTATCGACGAAGCTGCGTTCTACGGTCCCAAGCTTGATATTCAGTTCAAGAATGTTTTCGGTAAGGAAGATACAATCGTTACAATTCAGATTGATATGCTTCTTGCCGAGAAGTTCGGTATGTATTATGTTGATACAGACGGACAGAAGAAGCTTCCCTATATCATTCACAGAACAAGCCTCGGCTGCTACGAAAGAACACTTGCTTATATTCTTGAAACATTTGCAGGCGCACTTCCTCTGTGGCTTTCACCCGAGCAGGTAAGACTTCTTCCCATTGCAGACCGTCACCACGCTTATGCAAAGGAAGTTGCAGCAAAGCTTGAAGCACTCGGCATCAGGGTTTCTGTTGATGACAGAAGTGAAAAAATCGGCTATAAAATCCGTGAAGCACAGCTTGAAAAACTTCCCTATATGCTTCTTGTGGGCGATAAGGAAATCGAAGACGGTGCTGTTTCAGTCCGTAAGAGAGGCGAAGGCGACATCGGTGCAAAGAGCGTTGATGAATTTATCGCATCGGCACTTGCAGACATCGCTTCAAAGAAAATCTGGTAATTCAATCGGGTGCATACATTCCGTATGTACCCGAATTTTTTTGCAAAATATATAGATTTTATATTCTGTTAGTGATATAATATATATTCAATCAAAAACAATCCGTAAACGGAAGGATGATATATATGAAATATGCGGTAGTGCTTTATGACGGAATGGCGGATTATCCCGTTCCCGCACTCGGCGGCAAAACTCCTATGGAGCTTGCAAAAAAGCCCAATTTTGATGCTCTTGCAAAGAAGGGCAGAGTCGGTCTTGTAAGAACCGTTGCAGACGGTCTTAAACCCGGCAGTGACGTTGCAAATCTCAGTGTGCTCGGTTATGACCCCAAGGTTTGTTATACAGGCCGTTCACCCCTTGAAGCGGTGAGTATCGGTGTTAAGATGAAAGATACCGATGTTGCTCTCAGATGCAACGTTGTTACTCTCAGCGATGAAGAAAATTATGAAGATAAAACAATGATAGATTATTCCGCAGGCGATATTTCAAGCGAAGATGCGGCAGAAATCATCAAAACCGTTCAGGAGCATTTCGGCAACGATGAGTTCAGATATTATAACGGTGTGAGCTACCGCCATTGTCTTATCTGGAATAACGGCACAACCGAGCTCGGCAAAATGACTCCTCCCCACGATATTTCGGGCAGAGTTGTAGGCGAATATCTTTCAACATCACCCAATGCGGAAAAGCTTATCGCAATGATGAAAGAAAGCTATGACCTCCTCAAAGACCACCCCGTTAACAAAAAGAGAATTGCAGAAGGTAAAGCTCCCGCAAATTCAATCTGGCTCTGGGGCGAAGGCAGTAAGCCCGCACTCAGCGACTTTGAAGAAACATACGGCGTTAAGGGAAGCATTGTTTCTGCGGTTGACCTTCTTAAAGGTATCGCAATCTGTGCAGGTATGGGTGTGCCCGATGTTGAAGGTGCAACGGGCTACATAGATACAAACTTTGAGGGCAAGGCAAATGCCGCAATCGAAGAGTGGAAAAACGGCAAGGACCTTGTTTATATCCATATCGAAGCTCCCGATGAATGCGGACACAGAAATGAGCCTGAAAACAAGGTGAGAGCAATCGAGCTTATCGACGAAAGAGTGCTCCCCATTCTTCTTGATTATCTCAACAACTGCGGCGAAGATTATAAAATTATGATTCTTCCCGACCACCCCACACCCATTGTTACAAAAACTCACGCATCCGACCCCGTGCCCTTTATGATTTATCATAAAAACGGTGAGGTTGACGGCGTTGAAACCATAAACGAAAAAACAGCCGAAGCAACGGGCGATTTTGTTGAAATCGGTTGCGGACTGATGAAAGAATTCTTGGAGGCATAAAAATGAGCTATAAGATTAACACAAAATGTATTCTCAGCGGTTATTCACCCAAAAACGGTGAGCCCAGACAGGTGCCCATTTATCAGAGCACAACATATAAGTATGATTCAAGCGTTGAAATGGGCAAACTCTTTGACCTTGAAGCTTCGGGTTATTTCTACACCCGCCTTGCAAATCCCACAAACGATGCCGTTGCCGCTAAAATTGCAGACCTTGAAGGCGGCGTAGGTGCAATGCTTACATCATCGGGTCAGGCAGCTTCATTCTATTCTATTTTCAATATCGCAAGTGCAGGCGACCATATCGTAAGCTCGGCTGCAATCTATGGCGGTACTTTCAATCTTTTCAATGTTACAATGAGAAAGCTCGGCATTGACTTCACTTTCGTAAGCCCTCAGGCTACCGAAGAAGAGCTTGCCGCCGCTTTCAAACCCAATACAAAGGCTGTTTTTGCAGAGTCAATCTCAAACCCCTCACTTGAAGTGCTTGATTTTGAAACCTTTGCAAATGCCGCTCATTCACACGGCGTGCCCCTTATCATTGACAACACTTTCCCCACACCCGTAAACTGCCGTCCTCTTGAGCTTGGTGCGGATATCGTTATCCATTCCACAACAAAATATATGGACGGTCACGCAACAAGCGTTGGAGGTGTTGTTGTTGACGGCGGCAAGTTTGACTGGACTCAGAATGATAAATTCCCCGGTCTTACAACCCCCGATGCATCATATCACGGTATCACATATACCGAGCGTTTCGGCGAAGCAGCATACATCACAAAATGTATGGCTCAGCTTATGCGTGACCTCGGCTCAATTCCTTCACCCTTCAATGCATTCCTTCTTAACCTCGGCCTTGAAACACTTCCCCTGAGAGTTGAAAGACATTGCTCAAACGCACTCAAGGTTGCGGAGTTTATCCGTGACAGCGGCTGTGCGGTTGAAGTTACATATCCCGGTATGGAAGGCAGCAAGGGTTACGAGCTTGCAAAGAAATATATGCCCGACGGCACAAGCGGTGTTATTTCATTCAGAATCAAGGGCGGCAGAGAGGCTGCAACAAAGTTTATGGACAGCCTTCAGATTGCAGAAATCGCAACTCACGTTGCAGATGCACGCACTTGCTGTCTGCACCCCGCAAGCACAACTCACCGTCAGCTTACTGCTCAGGAACTTATTGATTGCGGTATTTCTGATGACCTTATCCGTCTTTCGGTAGGTATTGAGCACGTTGACGATATTATTGCAGATGTTAAGCAGGCTCTTGAAAAATCACAGGCATAATTGCTGCGATAAATGCGACGTAGCATAAACACATTTTGTGTTTATTTGTCGTTTTTTCACCTTTGACGTATACCTGATACGCCTGCAGGCAAAAAAACGCCATCCGTCATCATTTCTCATCAGCAAACACAAAAATGACCCCGCATTATGTGGGGTCATTCTGATATGAGGAGAAAATAATATGTGGGAAAAAATTGTTGATTTGCTTAATCTCAGCATAAGAGAAGTATGGGCGATTGAAAAATTTTTTGAATATTTCGGCAATCTTTTTACAGCCTTTTCGCCCAAAAAGATTTTTTCGCTTTTGCTTGCAATGTTTGAAATTCTTCAGATGCTCATTCTGGGTATGCCCCTTACTCCGAGAGGCGAAACTCTTGATCTTACGGGCTATAACATCGTTATGTATGATGAGTTTGACGGAGATTCTCTTAATGAGGATTTATGGGAAGTCAGAGGCAACGGCCCGAGAAGATGCGGCTATAACCATACGAGCCAGGTTTCGGTAAAAGACGGCAATCTTGTTATCACGGGCGAATATCTTGAAGACGGCTTTTACGGTGAAGGATGGTATACTGCCGCAATCAAGCTTAAAGAGAGATACAAGCAGGGATATTTTGAAATCAGGTGTATCGTAAATGATGACCCCGGTTATTGGAGTGCGTTCTGGATTCAGGCAGATGCACCTTATACCGCTTCGGTTTCCAAAGGCGGTGTCGGCGGTGCAGAGCTTGATATTTTTGAGTCAACCGAATATGCAGAAGGCAAGTATGCCGTAACAAACACCATTCACTGTGCGGGTGTTGACGGCGTTGAGGAAGGTTTCCAGTCCGCTATGCTCGGCAAATTCTACGGCAACAACATCAGCAAGGAGTATAATACCTACGGCCTTGAATGGACTGAGGATGAATATATTTTCTATATCAACGGTGTTGAAACCGTGCGTTCATCATTCGGCAACGGTGTTTCTCAGGTGCCCGAAGATGTTATTGTTTCGCTTGAAATCCCCGAGGAAGAAAAGATGGCGGGTCTTGATAAGGAAACCTTCAAAACAGAATTTATAGTTGACTATGTTAAGATTTATCAGAAGTAATATATGGATAAAAAAGTTAATGTAAAAAAATATATTGCCCTTGCCGTTTTTCTTGAAACGGCGGTGAATGCGGTTTTTTCAATTGCGTTTCACGATTTTTTGAATTTTTTCTATTCGGACTACGCACACCTTACTGTATGGGGTGACGTTGTTGCGATAGTTTCGGTTATAGTTTCGTTTATAATCTATGACGGCTTTGCACATGCCGCATACCACAAACGCAAGGACAGAGTGATGTTTCTCGGCGTTGTTTACGTGGCATCGAAAGCGGCAAGCATAGTGCATTATATTTCGGGCATACTTGCGGAGCTTTTTCCCGTTTTTACGGGCGACACGGCAGAAATGATTGTTGCAATATTCCTTTCGCTGTTTGAAATTGCGGTTGACGTTATAGCGGCAATATGGCTTATGGGCTATTTTGAAAAGAAATTCAGAAAAGAAGAAGCATAATAAAAACGGGTCGGAAGTTCCGACCCGTTAATTTTATTCTTCAATAGCTTCGATGAGTTTATCAATAGCATCTTCGAGAAGTTCAAAGGGAATGTTGAGAGGGGGAAGAAGGCGTACTTTGGTTTTTGCACTGAGAACGAGAACACCCTTTTCCATTGCCGATGCAATAACATCCTTTGCACTCTTTTCACATTCAATGCCGAGCATAAAGCCTTTACCCGAAACGCTCTTTACCTTTTCGCACGCTGAAAGCCTTGAAATGATATATTCGCTCTTTTTGGTAACATCCATAAGCAGATTATCGTCAATTCTTGAAAGAATGCTGATTGCACCCGCACAGCAGATGGGGTTGCCGCCGAAGGTTGAACCGTGGCTTCCGGGGGTGAGAACATTCTCAACCTTTTCGCCGAGCATTGTGCATCCCAGAGGCAGACCGCCCGCAAGACCTTTTGCGGTTGAAACGATATCGGGCATAACGCCGTAGTGCATATAGCTGTAAAGCTTACCTGTTCTGCCGTTACCTGTCTGAACTTCGTCGATGATAACAAGCATATTCTTTTCTTTTGCGATTTCAAAAACGCCTTTTACGAATTCATCGGTAAGAGCAAGCACACCGCCCTCGCCCTGAATGGTTTCCATCATAATTGCGGCACAGCCGTTGTTTTCCGCAAGTTCTTTAACGGAATCAAGGTTGTTTGCTTCCGCATAAACAAAGCCTTCTGTAAACGGGCCGAAATCCTTGTGAAAATTATCCTGACCCGTTGCGGCAAGAGTTGTGATTGTTCTGCCGTGGAAACTGTTTTTGAGTGTGATGATTGTTGAGTTGCCTTCGCCTTTATTCTGAAGAGCCCAAAGACGGGCTGTTTTGATTGCGCATTCGTTGGCTTCCGCACCTGAGTTTGAGAAGAATACTTTCTTCATACCCGTTCTTTCGCAGAGCATCTGAGCAAGGTCGGCACAGGGCTTTGTATAATAAAGATTTGAGGTATGACCGAGAAGTGAAGCCTGAACGGTTACTGCTTCAACCCATTCAGCATCAGCGGTGCCGAAGGTATTAACCGCAATACCGCTGCCGAGGTCGATATATTCTTTATCGTCTTCACCGTAGAGCAAAGAGCCGTTGCCCTCTGAAAGCTCAACGGGGAAACGGGCGTAAGTGCCCGCAACGTATTTTTTATCTGTTTCAAAAATTGCCATAATTACACCTTAACCTTGAACAAACATTGTGCCCAGACCTTCATCGGTCAGGGTTTCAATGAGCAGAGAATGGGGTACGGTACCGTCAAGAATAAATACTTTTTTAACACCTCTGCGGATTGCTTCGCCGCAGCAGTCGATTTTGGGAATCATACCGCCCGAGATAATTCCTTCGTGAACAAGCTGAGGAATATCGCTTACATAAATTTTGGGGATAAGCGTTGAGGGGTCATCCTTATCACGGAGAATACCTGCGATATCTGTCATTGAAATAAAGCTTTCAGCCTTGAGTGCTGCCGCAATTTTTGCTGCCGCAGTATCGGCATTGATGTTGTAAATGTTGCCTTCGTTATCGCAGGCGGTTGTTGAAATAACGGGCACATAGCCGTTTTCAAGAAGGTCGAGAATGGGCTGTGCGTTTACATCGGTGATTTCACCAACATAGCCGAGTCTTTCATCCTTCACCTTTGCGGTGATAAGGCTGCCGTCTGCACCGCAAAGACCGATTGCCTTGCAACCAAGTCTGCCGAGAAGAGCAACAAGGCTCTTGTTGACCTTACCTGCAAGCACCATCTGAACAACATCAACGGTTTCTTTGTCTGTTACACGCAGACCGTCAACCCATTCGCTCTTTTTACCGATTTTGCCGAGCATATCGTTGATTTCGGGGCCGCCGCCGTGTACAAGAACAACCTTTACACCGATGAGCGAAAGCAGAGCGATATCGCCCATAACTGCGTTTTTGAGGTCTTCGTTAATCATAGCGTTTCCGCCGTATTTGATAACAACGATTTTGTTTGAATATTTCTGAATATAGGGGAGTGCTTCAACAAGCACCTGACCCCTGAGATTATTTGTGATTTCCATATCTTTTTACCCTGTTTCCGTTTTCTTTTAAGTTCTGTAGTCGCCGTTGATTTTAACGTAATCGTAAGTCAGGTCGCAGCCCCATGCGGTTGCGGTTGCATCGCCGCTGTTAAGGCTGATAAGCACCTGAATTTCTTTCTCTGTAAGAACCTCTTTTGCGATTTCTTCAGAGAAATCAATGCCCGCACCGTTTTTGCAAACGTCAATCTGACCCGCTGCGGATTTGAATGAAACATCAATTTTTGTAACATCAACATCCGCACCGCTATATCCGATTGCACAGAGCACTCTGCCCCAGTTTGCATCCGCACCGAACATTGCAGCCTTGAAAAGAGATGAGCAGATAACCGATTTTGAAACGGTAACTGCGATTTCTTTTGTTGCCGCACCGTCAACGATACATTCAAGAAGCTTTGTTGCACCTTCACCGTCGCCTGCAATCATACGGCAGAGATATGTTGTAACTGCATTGAGTGCCTTGCAGAATTCATCAAAATCCTTGCCTTCGCAGGTGATTTCATCGTTGCCTGCAAGTCCGTTAGCCATAACGGAAACCATATCGTTTGTTGAGGTGTCACCGTCAACGCTTACCATATTGAAAGAAGATTTAACATCTTCGCTGAGTGCCTTCTGAAGCATATCGCGTGAAATTGCACAGTCGGTTGTAACAAAAACGAGCATTGTTGCCATATTGGGGTGAATCATACCCGAGCCTTTTGCAATACCGCCGATTTTACATTCCTTGCCGCCGATTTCAAATGAGAATGAAACGCATTTTTCAACCGTATCGGTTGTCATAATAGCGGCTGCTGCGTCATCGCTATCTGCCTTAAGCTCTTTTACAAGAGAGGGGATACCTTCTGCAATGGGGGTGATATCAAGAGTCTGACCGATAACACCTGTTGAAGCAACGATGATATCCTTTTCGCTTATGCCGAGCTCTTTTGAAATGAGTGAGCACATCTGCTCTGCAATTTCAATTCCGTTTGCGTTGCAGGTGTTTGCGTTACCGCTGTTACAGATAACTGCCTGAGCATAGCCGTCCGCAACATTGTTTTTGGTAACGGTTATGGGAGCACCCTTAACGAGATTTGTTGTATAAACACAAGCGGCAGTCGCCTTCTTTTCGCTGAAAATAAGAGCAAGGTCTTTTTTTGTTTTGTTTTTTCTTATACCGCAGTGAACACCGCTTGCGGTAAAGCCTTTTGCGGCACAGATGCCGCCCGAAATCTGTTTCATAATTTATTTTCCTTTCAATTAGAGAGAAAGACCTGTTTTAGGGTCGATTCCCATGAGAATATTCATACATTCAACTGCGGCACCTGATGCACCCTTGCCGAGGTTATCGTAGCGTGCAAGAAGGAGAATTCTGTTTTCGTTGCCCTGAACAAAAATTTCCATTCCGTCATTACCGCTCATTTTTTCGGCACAGAACATTGCATCTGCACCTGTATCTTCGGTGTATTTGACAAAATCCGAATTATATGTATTTTTATAAACTTCAATAATATCCGCAACGCTCTTGCCTTCGCAAAGATTTTCTTTGAAAAGGGGAACGGTAACTGCCATTCCGCTGTAATAATCGGAAACAATGGGGCAGAATACGGGAGCGTTATCAATGCCTGTTATTGCCTTCATCTCTTTAAGATGTTTATGCTCCTGAGTAAGACCGTACTGGCGGGGAGAATTGAGAAAATTCTCTCTTGCAACATTCTCATACTGAGCAATCATCTTTTTACCGCCGCCGCTGTAACCTGTTATTGAATGACAGGTAAGAAGTGAATCTGCGGGAAGAATACCCGCAGCGATAAGCGGATAAACAAGAGCGATAAAACCGCTTGCGTGGCAGCCCGGTACGGCAACACGCTTTGATGATCTGATTTTTTCAAGATGTGCTGCTGAAAGCTCGGGGAAACCGTATGCCCAATCGGGGAGAGTACGGTGTGCGGTTGAAGCGTCGATAACCTTTACCTCGGGGTTGTCAATAAGCGAAACCGCTTCGATTGCCGCAGCATCGGGCAGACAGAGAAATGCGATATCGCAGGAGTTGAGAGCCTGCTTTCTTGCGGCTGTATCTTTTCTCATTTCTTCGCTGAGAGTGATAATTTCAATATCGTCACGGTTTGAAAGGCGTTCAAATATTCTGAGACCTGTTGTACCTTCCTTGCCGTCTATGAAAATTTTTGTTTTATTCATAAATATGTACCTCTGGAACTGATATGCGAATAATTATACATTTATTTTTGCATAAAGTCAAGGAATAAATGCATAATTATATCGAATTGTTGAATATTATGCAACAAACAGGCGGTTGCATATACGAATTGTGCAATATGTCACAAATATACAGCAGGATAAAATACCCTGCTGTAAGGATTACTTTCTTTTCTTGATTTCATTCACAAGCGGTTCACCGTCAAAAAAGCTTCTCAGGTTGCCGAGAGTTGTGTCTGCAATACATTCAAGTGCTTCACGGGTGAGGAATGCCTGATGCGAAGTGATAAGAACATTCGGCATCATAATAAGGCGTGAAAGAACATCGTCTTTAAGAATACTTTCGGATAAATCCTCATAGAAAAATTCGCTTTCTTCCTCATAAACATCAAGACCCGCACCGCCGATTTTACCGCTTTTGATGCCGTCGATAAGGGCTTCGGTATCAATCAGGGCACCTCTTGAAG
>JAXJVE010000451.1:0-3393 GCA_036308705.1 Acutalibacteraceae bacterium | reverse complement strand
TTGATGAGATTTCTGTAGTCACCATTGAAGTCTATAACTGCACTTCCGTCACCATAAAACTTATAAACCATTTCGCCCCTGAGAACAGGAACAACCGCAGGTCCGCTGATTGATACAGGGCAAACAATTCTGATGCAGTTTTCTTCTGCAGTAACGGTTGCTGAATATGTTTTCTGGATTGCCGCCTGAATTGCTGCAGAGCGTCTGTCATCTGCCTGATCAAGCTGATTCCATGCGTGGGATTTCCACATTTCAATCTTCACGGGTTCAGCAAGCATTTCTTTGCCGCCTCTGACAACAGATGAAATTCTGCCGTAGGGCTTATCAAAAGTATATTCAACATCAGCACTCTTGATTTTTACAAATCTGTCGCCTTCGCAAACTTCAGGAAGAGATACTGAAAGCTCATTCTTTTCTGCTTCAACGGATAAATCAAACTGAATAAATCCTGTTTCATAGTCTGCTTCTGCCCATTTTGTTGCCTCTTTCTGATGGAAAGTAAGATTAAGGAAGCAACAGTCATTAGCATCAACGGAATCAAAAAGAACATATTCTTTTGTTGACTGCGGTGCAATCGCAGTATCGTCAATTCTGCCGCCGAGAACACATTCGCCGTTAATTTCAACCGACCAAAGAATATACATATCCGAAAGATCTTCAAAATAGCGATAGTTTTTCACGGTTATTTTGCCGTCTGCATATTCTGCGGCAAAGGGCTGATAACCCTTCTTCATATCATAGAAGCCGGGACGGGGTTTTCTGTCAGCAAAAATCATACCGTCGATACAACAGGTTGAGTTGTGGGGATAATCACCGAAATCACCGCCGTAACGGAATGCATTGTCATCAACCTTGAGTGCGTGGTCAGTAAGCTCCCAGATGCATCCGCCCCAGATTGCAGGATATTTTCTGAACATATCGCAATGAGCGTGGATATCGCCTGTTGTGAGCGAGCAAACAAATTCGCAGAAATAGAAAGGCTTCTTTGAGTTTTTATTTTCACAGTATTCTGCGGTATATTCAAGCGAAGCATACATTCTGCTTTCAACATCGGAAATATCGCTGTAATTTTCGCCAACGGGCACAGCTTTGAATTCAAGGTGTGAGTTTTCGTAGTGAATAATCGCCTCGGGATCACGGCTCTTTATGTATTTACCCATTGCTCTGTGGTTTTTGCCGCAGCCCGATTCGTTGCCGAGCGACCACATAATAACACAGGCGTGGTTTTTATCTCTTTCAAAAAGTCTTTCTGCTCTGTCAACATAGGCAGGCTCCCATTCATCATCAATCGAGAGCTTTGACCAACGCATCCAATCCCATGTATCTCTGTATTCAAAGCCCATACCGTGAGTTTCGATATCGGCTTCATCAACAACCATAAGACCGTATTCATCGCAGAGTTCAAGGAATCTGGGGTCATTGGGATAGTGGGAAGTACGAACGGTATTGCAGTTGCCCTGCTTTATGATATGAATATCACAAAGCATATCGTTCATATCACAGTAATAGCCTGTTTCGGGGTTTGAATCGTGGCGGTTAACGCCGTAAAGTTTGATAGGCTGATTGTTGACATAAGCAACATTGCCTCTGAATTCAATCTTCTTGAAACCGATTCTGAAAGGAATCACTTCACCGTTGCAGGTGATGAGCAAAGTATAAAGCAAGGGCTTTTCACTGCTCCAGAGTGCGGGCGATGAAACTGCGATATCCATATCACCATTACCGCTTGCAACAACTTCACCGCAAGGAGAAATGAGCTTATATTCAAAATCGTGTTCACCGATTATATCGGCTGAAATTCTGCCGCTTGAAAGGTCTGATGAAAGAGCGGTTTTGATATAAATATCCTTGATATTATTGCTTCTCTCAAGAATATAAACTTCCCTGAATATACCTGAAAGGCGGAAGAAATCCTGGTCTTCAAGATAGCTGCCGTCACACCATTTTACAACAAGCACATCGATTATGTTTTCGCCGTTTTTAAGCAAATCGGTAATATCAACCTCGCTTGTGCTGTGGCTTACCTGACTGTAAGCGGCAAAAACGCCGTTGATATAAAGATAGAAGCAAGATGCCACACCTTCAAAATTGATGAAATACTTTTTGCCGTTTTTCTTTTCAATATTGAACTTTCTGTTATAGTGACCTGCAGGATTTTCGTCGGGCACATAGGGAGGGTCAAGCGGGAAAGGATAGAAAAGGTTGCTGTAAAGCGGCACATCGTAGCCCTTACCGAGCTGAGTCTGCCAGCATTTGGGCACAGGGATTGTGTCGGCAAAATCAACGTTAAGAAAATCATCACCGACATCTTCAAATGAATTGTAGAATTTAAAATTCCATTCACCGCAAAGCGATGTAAAATATGCCGAATCTTCTCTTGCACAATTAAGAGCGGCATCTTCGCTGTGATAAGGAATAAAATATGCTCTGGGTTTTTCACAGCCAATATGAAGGCTGCCTAAATCTTTATGGTAAGCCGTTATTTTCATATTTACCTCCTGCACTTTAAAATGTTAAGTTATTTATATCACAGACATACCATTTTTTCAAGATAAACAATGAATATTTATGTTATAATTTGTACTTGAAATAAAAGCATATTTGTATTATACTTTAGAGTATATTTTATACGTTGGGAGAGAAATTTATGAAAAATAACAAGTTGTTTAAATTTGTTGTTGCGGCTCTTTTTGCCGCAATAATCTGCGTTGCAACAATGGTTGTGCAAATTCCCATACCGCAGGGATATGCTAACCTCGGTGATTGCTTTGTGCTTCTTTCAGGTTGGCTTCTCGGCCCTGTTTTCGGTTCACTTGCCGCAGGTCTGGGCTCTGCACTTGCCGATATGCTTGCATTCCCCGCTTATGCACCCGCAACATTTGTTATCAAAGCACTTATGGCACTTGCGGCATATTTTGTTTTCAAAGCAATTTCAAAAAAGCCGTTCATTGCAAAGCTCATAAGCGGTCTGGTTGCAGAAGCAATTATGGTGCTCGGATATTTCGGCTATGAAGCGGTAATACTAAAGCTTGGTCTTTCCGCTTCCGCAAGCATTATATTCAACGTTATGCAAGGTACGGTAGGACTTGTTGCCGCAATTGCAGTTGCAACTCTTATTTCAAAAAACAAAACATTGAATTCATTCTTCAAGAGGTAAAAAATGGAAAACATATTTATTCAGGCTCAGAATGTTGCAAAAGAACTTATTGAAAAAGCTGAAATCAAAAGCGGTGACGTTGTTGTTACAGGCTGTTCAACAAGCGAAGTTATAGGCGAAAGAATCGGCACAAGCGGTACCGTTGAAGTTGCTCAGGAAATTTTCAACGGACTCAATTCCGTATTTTCCGAAAACGGAATTTATCTTGCCGCACAATGCTGCGAGCATTTGAATCG
>JAXJVE010000450.1:0-4288 GCA_036308705.1 Acutalibacteraceae bacterium | reverse complement strand
CGATTATGAAAATAAAAAGCTCAGTTTTAATCCTATATGCAAAAATATTACACTTCCGCTTATTATTCCGGATGTGCTTGCAAAAGTAAAAATTACCGATGGTAAACCAAGTGTTGAATGCATTTATGGTGATCTTGAAGTTTGGAATGTAAGTGACGAATGATTTCTTGAAGATCCGGCAGTATTTTTTCACAATTAAATAAACAACCGTTTCATTGATGCGTTGCACTGTGAAGCGGTTGTTTGATATTTTTGAGAAGAATTATATTTTGCAATACACTTATGATTGCTTCTTGTTAATAATTTTCAGATTTACGGTTGAAAATTAAACTTAACAAAGGTATAATAATTATTAATTTTAAGAATTGTGTTTGATATAATAATTTAAAATTTTGAAAATCAAGCGAGGATGATTATGAAAAAGACATTACCGAAACGTAAAATGATACGATATTGCCTTTCTGACATTGCTAAAGGACTTTTTAACGGAATGATAGGCAACTACCTTTTGTATTTCTTTCAGCCAACCGTAAAAAGCGGCATTCCGAGTTTGCTTCCGCAGAACAAATTGCTCGGATTTATCACAATTATGGCGCTTCTTACCGGACTGAGCAAAGTTGTTGATGCCATTACCGACCCATGGGTAGCCAATCTTTCAGACAGATGCACTCACAAGGATGGCAGAAGAATGCCTTTTATGAAGTATTCAGCAATTCCTTATGCTGTTTCGGTGCTTATGATATTTATGGCTCCGTTTGCTCAGAGATCGTTTGCGAATATTATTTGGGTAGGTTTCTTTTTGATTACTTACTATACTTCATACACATTTTTCTTTATTCCCCGAAACGCTCTTATTCCTGAAGTTATACCTGATGCCAAAGACAGGGTTGGCTACTACGGAATCAGCACAGCATTTTTTATGGGTTCAAGCTCGTTTATGTATGCTGCAACCTTGTTTGTAAATCTTATCAAGAATCTGGGTGTCAGCGCACTCTGGTCGTGGCGCATCGTTTTTGCTGCTTTTGCAACTATCGGTCTTATCTGTGTGCTTCTCGGTTCAACAGCGTTCAAAGAAACCGACTATGTTGAAGCAAGTGTTAAACCCCGTCAGTCTCTTCTTTCATCTGCAAGGAGTATTTTTAAGAATAAGAGCTTTGTTACTTTCTTTGCGGGTGATCTGTTCAGTTATATATCAATGGCATTTTTTCAGACAGCAATGCTTTATTATATTACAATGCTTTTGAATGTTCCCGAATCGCAGTCTTTCTTGGTTATGCTTGTAGCTATCGCAGTTGCGCTTTGTTTGTTCCCGATGATTGTAAAATTAAGCAAGAAATACGGCAAGAAGACAATGCTTGTTATTGCAAGCGTGATTTTTACTGTGGTATTCGCATTTATTTTCTTTGGCGATTTGCTTGCGTCGTTGGTTGTAGGATACGAGCTGTTCCTTGGTCTGTTTATGGGCATTGTTGTGGCATTTCCGTTTGCTGCCATCAACATTCTGCCACAGTCGTGTATGTCGGATATCATTCAGAAAGACAGCATTGAAAACGGTGTTAACCGAGAAGGCTTCTTCTCGGCTACCAAGACGTTTATTGAGAAAATTGCATATTCTCTTGCTATGGTAGTGGTTTCAAGTGTTTTGGCCATCGGTGCGGCGGAAGGTGAATCCGTAGGTATGCTTGGTGTAAAACTTACGGGTGTTTTTGCGGGAATTTTCAGCCTTTTGTCTCTTATTTTCTTTATAATCTATAACGAAAAAGGCGTAACAAAATTTATCGAAGAGCACAAGGGAAACGGTGACGAAAAATGAAAAAGCAAAATCTAAAGACAGAATCAGCCCGCAAGAGCGTTTCTGCCGAAAAAAATAATGAATATGTTGCCAAACTTTCGCGAATGATTAACTGCAAAACGGTCTGGACAAGAGAAAATGAAAATAAGGCTGAGTTTGACAGATTTTATGCAGAGCTTGATGAAATGTTTCCGAATCTTAAATCAAAAGCAGAAAAGTTGACTTTTGGCGGCGGATGTTTTGTTTATGTTATTCGCGGCAATAATGCCAAGAAAAATATTATGCTTATGTCTCACCACGATGTTGTGGAAGGCAGCGATGAATGGGAAACCGATCCGTTTTGTGCCGCAGAGAAAGACGGTTATTTATACGGACGGGGTACGATAGACACAAAAACACCGCTTTTTGCCGAACTTCAGGCAGCGGAAGAGCTTCTTGCTGAGGGATATGATTTTAACGGTATCAATCTCTGGATCGGATCTTCAAATAATGAAGAGGTTTGTGGCGACGGTATTGTAATTGCCGTTGAATATTTTAAGGCTAACGGAATTCATTTTGATGCTGTTATTGACGAGGGCGGTGCGATTACCGAAGGCCAGATTCCCGGGGTTGCATGCAAGAGTGCCGTTGTTGCAGTTCATGAAAAAAGCAGACATATCTATCGTTGCACGGCAAAGATAGACCCGCGAGGTCACGGTGGATTCGGAGGCGCAAAAGACAGCGCGGTTGAGCGTCTCAGCCGCTTTATTGCGGAAGTTAGCGATAAGAAAAATAAAATCTATAAAGGTAAATTCTATCCCGAAGTCAGAGCAACTTTCGAACGGCATGTGCCGTATATGTCTTTCCCGTTGAATTTCTTGTTTGGCAATATCGGTGTTTTTGCTCCGATTATTAAAAAAATAATGATGGGTATTCCTGCGGCTAATGCAATGCTTTCTACCGGCTTGTCTTTTACCACACTTGATGCCGGAGATTCCCGTGATCCGCAGATGCGCGCTAAAACGGCAGAGACCACCATGTTCTTACGTTGTGTTCGTGAAGATGATCTGTATGACGGACTGAAAAAAATCAAAAAGATTGCCGAAAAATACGGAGTTGATATTGAAGAAACAGAAAGAGATTATTGCAAACCTACCGACTTTAACGGCGAAACTTACAAAAGAGTGGAAGCTTTGCTTCATAATAATTTTCCCGATGTTGCCGTTGTACCTTTTCTGCTGACGGCAGGCACGGATGCAAGACGATTTACAGATGTTGCTGACAGCATCCTTCGTTTTGCGCCGATTGATCTGAATAAAAAACAGTTTGCTTCCATACATGGAGAAAATGAACATATAGGCATTAAAAACATCGGTGAATGTGTTGTATTTTATAAAGATTTGATAAAGGAGATTTGATTATGAGTAATGTAAAAAACGATCCCAAATACAAAAACGGTCTCCTTCAGGCTGTTCGTGCGCAGTTGGAGCACAGAGCTTTCTGGTTGTACCTTCTTTGTGATGAGGCACAGAAAAGAGGCTTGGATCCTCGTGATTTTGCGAGTGCCGCTATCAAACGCTGCGGATTGTCACAGGGTGCGGATCTTGTAAAAAAAGGTAACACCGACAGCCTGAAGGGTCTTCGAAAGACTCTGTTTACCAAGCCTGCACAGTTTGTGTTTGAAATGGATATTCTTGAATCAACAGATGACAAGCTTTCAATAGATTTTCATTATTGTCCGCTTGTTAAGGCTTGGCAGAATGCGGGCTGTTCCGATGAAGAGATTGCCATGCTTTGCGATATTGCGATGTGCGGAGATAACGGCATCGGCGAGTGCTACGGAAGTGTGCTTGATTTGCCGAAATGTATTGCAAAGGGCGACGATGTATGCAGCCTTCGATATCACAAGAAAGATAAATAAAGAAATATTTTTATACAGTTAAATTAACAAAATAACCGCTTCATTGATGCAATGCACCGTGAAGCGGTTGTTTGTTTGGGCGATAATTCAATTTTTTACAAGTGCTTTTTTCATTGAATTGTAGCCGATAAGAACGGTCCATACATAAGCGCAGGTTTTGGGCATCATCAGTAATCCTATCATCGGATAAATATCTGCCCAGAGAACTACGGGAATGTAAAATCCGAAGCTCAGAACGATTGTCAGCCACATAAATCGGTATTCCTTATCGTTGTTTTTCTTTGCGCTGTTGAAAAACAGAACTATAATCAGAAGCCCGAGTAACGCAAGCGGAGAGAAATGGACTCTTTTAAGCTTCAATTTCCACTCAATCGGCAGAGGAAAGAGCCGAACATACAAAACCACCTCAATCGATGCAACAAGCACCGATAAGAGGTGGTTCTCTGTTTTGGTGGGAGTAGTTTAATAAACTTGAATTTATTACACAATACCCATACAAATCTCAACAAGCAGGGCAACAACTACTACAAGTGCGGAGATGATGAAGCCGTGAATCATCGGGCGGATTCCTGACTTTTTGAAGCTTGAGAAAGATG
>JAXJVE010000449.1:0-1766 GCA_036308705.1 Acutalibacteraceae bacterium | reverse complement strand
CTGTTACCCATCTGACCGTCAGGAAGACCAACGTCCATACCCGAAGCACCGATATATGTCATGGGGTTTTCAGCCATAATTTTATCAAGGTTAGGTGTCTTTGCACTTACGATTGCGTTACCGTAATCGCTGTCGTTTCTGCCGAAACCGTCCATAATGCAAAGAAGTACGGTTTTTTTGCTCATATCCATTATCCTTTCCATACAAAAGCGGGAACGGATTCACCATTCCCGCCGCTGTGTTAATAATTATTTTGAAGCTGCTGCAACAATAGCTGCAAACTTTTCAGCAACAAGTGATGCACCGCCGATAAGACCGCCGTCAACATCATACTGAGCAAGAAGCTCTGCTGCGTTTGCATCGTTCATTGAACCGCCGTACTGAATAACAAACTTATCAGCTGCATCCTTGTTGTAAAGCTCTGCAATAAGAGCACGGATAACAGCACAAACTTCGTTTGCCTGCTCGGGAGTAGCGGTAAGACCTGTACCGATAGCCCATACGGGTTCGTAAGCGATGATGATATTTGCAAGTTCAGCCTCTGAAACGCCTGAAAGAGCAACCTTTGTCTGAAGTCTTACAACTTCAGCTGTGATGCCGAGCTCTCTCTCCTTGAGAACTTCGCCAACGCAAAGGATAACCTTAAGACCTGCATTGAGAGCAGCTCTTACTCTGTCACGTACTGTTTCGTCTGTTTCGCCGAAATACTGTCTTCTCTCTGAGTGACCGATGATAACATAGGGAACGCCTGCAGCCTTGAGCATTTCAGCTGAAACTTCGCCTGTGAAAGCACCTTTTTCTGCCCAGTGGCAGTTTTCAGCACCGATCATAATGTTTGAACCTTCAGCTGCTTCCATAGCTGCATAAAGGTCGATATAGGGAGCACAGATAACAACGTCGCAATCAGCGTCTGCAACGAGGGGCTTCATAGCTTCGATGAGAGCCTTTGTCTGCTCGGGATTGTTGTTCATTTTCCAGTTACCTGCAATAACAGGTCTGCGGAGTGATTTATCCATTGTATTTCAATTCCTTTCAAATCCGATTATTTATCGTTAACAGCCTCTATGCCGGGAAGAGCCTTACCCTCAAGGAATTCAAGTGATGCACCGCCGCCTGTTGAGATGTGAGTCATCTTGTCGCCGAAGCCGAGAGTGTTAACTGCTGCTGCTGAGTCGCCGCCGCCGATGATTGTAACAGCGTCTGTTTCTGCAAGAGCCTTAGCAACTGAGATTGTACCTGCTGCAAGAGTGGGGTTCTCGAAAACGCCCATGGGGCCGTTCCATACAACTGTCTTTGCGCTCTTAACTGCTTCTGCATAGAGTTCTGCAGTCTTGGGGCCGATATCAAGGCCTTCCTTATCAGCGGGAATAGCATCTGCTGCGAATACTTCTGTATCAATAGGAGCATCGATGGGGTTGGGGAAGCCTGCTGCTGTAACAACATCAACGGGGAGAAGAATCTTAACGCCCTTTGCATCAGCCTTTGCAAGCATATCCTTGCAGTAATCAATCTTGCTTTCATCAAGGAGTGAGTTGCCTACGCCGTAGCCCTTAGCTGCAAGGAAGGTGTAAGCCATACCGCCGCCGATGATGAGTGTGTCTGCTTTATTGAGAAGGTTTTCGATAACGTTGAGCTTATCTGCAACCTTTGCACCGCCGAGGATTGTAACGAAGGGTCTTTCGGGAGCTTCAACAGCGTTGCCGAGATACTGAAGTTCTTTACCCATAAGGTAACCTACTGCTGCTTCTTCAACAAATGCTGTAACG